>CALVBH010000081.1 GCA_944325765.1 uncultured Bacteroidales bacterium | reverse complement strand
AGTTTATGGGGACTGCACGAGTATCGAGAGGATAGTCCGTAACAAGGGCCGAATTTCCTGCAGACGCTATTTTCCGTGCGATTCCCCTGTGTGCAGCGGGATAGATTCTGTCGGCTCCCGTAGCCATAACGGCAATGGTGTCGAGTCCGTTCTCCAGTGCCGCGGCATGAGCCATGATGTCCGTTCCGTATGCCAGTCCGCTTACGATGACCGGATTCCGTCCCGAGCGGGCAAGCGCTTCCACTATTCTCCTGCACCATTCTTTTCCGTAATCGCTTATGTTCCTTGTCCCGACGACGGAGATGAAATCCCTCCCGGCAATGTTTTCCGCGTAAGCCTCCCCGCACCTGGCATACAGTCCGACAGGCGCATCCGCGCATTCTCCCAGCAGCCCGGGGTATCCCGGTCCGCCCCTCCAGAAAAACTTTATGCCCTCCCTTGCGGCTGCGGACAGTTCTTTCTCCGCCTGCTCGGCTGCAGCAGCGTTTATCCGCCCCCTGTATTTCGAATGCGCCCCGAGAATATTCCCCAGATCTTCATCTGAAAGGGAAAATATGGCTGCGGCGCAGCCGAAGTAGTCGAGCAGGGCATTGGCAATCCTCGGTTCGAACCCGAAAATCATATTCAGGGCGCAGCGGTAAATTTTTTCGTCTTCCGGCATCTTTTTTCATCGAAGTTAGGAACGGAAGACGAAAAAAACCGGTGGAAAAGTAAAATTCCGCCGGTTTTTTCCTTTTCAAGTATTTTTTGTACGAATCCGGAGAAAATATTTTCTTTTTCCGGATGTTTTTTCAGATAATCAGCATGGCATCTCCGTAAGGTCCGAACTTGTAGTCTTCCTTCAGGGCTATATCGTATGCCTTCATTACATTCTCATACTCTCCGAAAGCTGCGACAGCCATCAGCATCGTCGAACCCGGCGAATGGAAATTCGAAACTATGGCATCCGGTATCGAAAATCTGTAGGGCGGGAAAATGAACTTGTTCGTCCATCCGTCGTACGGGTTGACTTCATTGTATGAGGTGACGTAAGTTTCCAGAGCCCTCATAACGGTGACTCCTACTGCCAGAACCTTGTTTTTCGCTCTTTTGGTCCGGTTTATGACGTCTGCCGTTTCTTCCGATATTATGACTCTTTCTGAGTCCATCTTGTGCTTGGAAAGGTCCTCGACATCGACAGATCTGAAATAGCCTATACCCATATGCAGGGTGATGAAAGCCTTGTTTATGTCTTTCAGAATCATTCTGTTGAACAGTTCCCTGCTGAAATGGAGGCCTGCTGCGGGAGCCGCTACCGCGCCTTCGTTCGCGGCGAATATGGTCTGGTAGTTCTCGGCATCTTCCGAAGTGACCTTGTCTTTGTCTCCTCTGGCATCCAGGACTATCTTCGGAAGCGGGGTCTCTCCGAGAGAATAGAGGGTCTGCTTGAAATCTTCGTACGAACCGTCGTACAGAAACCTCAGGGTGCGGCCTCTCGAAGTGGTGTTGTCTATGACCTCTGCCACGAGACTTTCGTCTTCTCCGAAATACAGTTTGTTTCCGATTCTTATCTTGCGGGCGGGATCCACGATTACATCCCACAGTCTCTGCTCCCGGTTCAGTTCCCTGAGCAGGAAGACCTCTATCTTGGCCTTGGTCTTTTCCTTGTTTCCGTGAAGACGGGCGGGAAACACCTTTGTGTCGTTAAGTATGAATGTATCGCCTTTTCCGAAATAGTCTATGATGTTCTTGAAAAGTTTGTGCTCGATTTCCCCTGTATTCCTGTGAAGCACCATCAGTTTGCACTCGTCTCTCCATCTCGGAGGTTCCTGCGCTATCTTATCGTTGGGGAGATTGAATTGAAATTGAGAAAGTTTCATTATTTCTGGGGAATGTTGTTTGTCCTTTAAAAAGTTTCACGACATTTTATTATACGGATTTTATCTGAAATTGTTTCATTCTAAACCTAAAAACGGGGAGAAATTTGTATGGTCCTGAAAATCAGATGCCCTTTTCCTTGAAAACTTCCTGAATGGAAGGGTATGTCCTGTTCAGGAAAGCCGGCAGACTGGATTTGGCCACCCAGGCAGCTTTCGAAATGTCTTCCTCTTTCTGGGGAATCAGTTCCGTGGGGGCCGTGTAAAGCATGTCGAACCACCATGTGTGCTTCAGATGCCATATCCCGTTCCGGATATAGCAGTGGTCGGTGATGCAGATCAGGTCTCCGAGACTCAGTTCCAGAACGCCGGTCTCTTCCCGGACCTCTCTCAGGGCCGTGACTTTTATATCCTCTCCTTCTTCCCGGTGTCCCTTGGGCAGGTCCCAGAGTCCGTTCCTGTTTATCAGAAGAAAGTCTCCGCGACGGTTGGTGACCAGACCGCCTCCTGCATCCACTTCCCTGAACTCGGAGCATATCTTTCTGTAGGTGTTTTCCGGATCGGCCGCAGGAATGCATATTTTAGAGAGGGTACCTCCGGTTTCGACCATCGTTACAAGCCTGTGTATGTCGGCACGGTCTCCCGAGCAGAACTGTATCGCATTCGGATCGGACAGGGCCTGTTCGTATGGAGAACAGATGATGATACATCTCTTTTCGAAATATATCTTATGCATATTGTCGGCCAAAATTATTATATTTGCAAAATGTGTCTGCAAAGATACTTAAAAAATAAAAACAGAATACAATATGGAATCCAAGGAAATATCAGTAGCCAAGTCGCTGCTCGACATAAAGGCAGTGCTGTTAAGTCCGGAAAAGCCGTTTACCTGGGCTTCGGGCTGGCTTTCCCCGATTTATTGCGACAACAGAAGAATACTTTCATTCCCGGATATCAGGGAAAATGTATGCCGGCTCATGGCCGATATCATCAGGGAGAAATATCCGCAGGCTGAAGTCATAGCGGGCGTGGCGACAGGAGCCATCGCACACGGGATGCTCATAGCATATTTTCTCGGGAAGCCTTTCGTGTATGTGAGGCCGAAACCCAAGGATCACGGGACAGGCTCACAGATAGAAGGCATACTGGAAAAGGGTACCAAAGTGGTGGTAGTGGAAGACCTTATCTCCACCGGGAAGAGCAGCCTGTCTGCCGTCGATGCCCTGAACAAGGCAGGGGCGGATGTCCTCGGAATGGTAGCCATATTTTCCTACAATTTCAATCAGGCGAGAAGGGCTTTCGAGGTGGCGGACGTGGAACTGACCACTCTGACCAACTATGACGCCCTTATAGACGTGGCCTGTCAGACCGGATATATCCGGAATTCGGACCTGGAGTGTCTGAGGGAGTGGCGCTTCTCTCCGTCTACCTGGGGAAAAACGGAATAGGCTATGGCAGCTACCGAAATCAAGAGCAGGCATGCCGTGGTCTCAAGGCAGCCGTACGAGTTATATATGGCCTTTACGGACATGCGGAATTTCCTGCAGTTCCTGCCGGAAGACAGGAAAAAGGATATCGAAGCCGATTATGATTTCATAAGGGGGACGGTGCAGGGGTTCAATGTCGGCGTGAAAGTCGCCGAACGGGTTCCGTATTCCAGAATAGATTTCCAGGATGACGGTGCGCCGTTCCGGTTCTCGGTTTCCATGTTTTTCGACCCGGCTCCCGAAACCGGCAAGACGGATTTCCACATCGAATTCTCTGCCGAATTGAACTTTATGATGAAGATGGTCCTCGGCTCGAAACTTCAGGAAGCGCTGGACAAGATGGTTACGGCACTGGCCGACGCCTCCGAAGGCAAGATGCCGGAGGGCTTTGATTCTTCCGGATATGGTTTCATTAAATGATGGATTCGTACGTTATCTGACCGAAGCTGCCGGTCCCGACAGGGCTGCAGCGGTTTTGTCCGCTCTTGACGGACCACCGTCGGTATCGGTGCGTCTGAATCCGTTCAAGAGAAAACCGTCCTTTCCGGAAACCGATCCTGTCCCGTGGTCACGGCACGGTTTCTTTCTTGATTCCCGCCCGAGGTTTACCCTCGATCCGTATTTTCACGCCGGATGTTATTATGTGCAGGACTCGTCCGCCATGTTTGTCGGCCATATATTCAGGAAAATCCTGGAAAAACTCCATACAGATCCCGACAGGGCTGTAAGAGTGCTGGACCTCTGCGCTTCTCCAGGCGGCAAGACTACCGATGCCGCCGCATCGCTGCGCGAGACATTCGGCGACAGGTACCTGCTGGTTTCGAATGAAGTCATAAAATCACGTGCCGCGACGCTGTCGGGCAATGCCGCTGTCTGGGGCGACCCAAATGTCGTGGTGACTTCGTCCGATCCCGCGGACATCGGACGGCTCGAAGGATTTTTCGACGTGATAATCGCCGATGTCCCATGTTCCGGCGAGGGAATGTTCCGGAAAGATGAAAATGCCGCGGCCCAGTGGTCCGCCGACAATGTCGCCTTGTGTTCCGCGCGTCAGAAAAGGATTCTGGCCGATGTATGGCCTGCATTGGCTTCTGACGGTTTCCTGATTTACTCTACCTGTACCTTCAACCGGTACGAGAATGACGACAATGTCCTTTGGGCGGAGGAAACGCTCGGTGCGGAAAACGTGTTCCCGGAACCGGACGGGACATACGGCGGAGTGGTGAATACCCGCTGCGGTTATGCGCTTTTTCCGGGATTGGTGAGAGGGGAAGGCCAGTATTGTGCGGTCCTGAGGAAAAACGGAGATTCCGTATGCGGCTTCAAGTTGCGCGCACAGGCCGGAACTGAAAGCCATTTCCTGAAGGACTGGTTCGATGTCCCCGTAGCGGTAGTGGAGAAGGGCGATTTGCTGAAGGCAGTTCCGTCGGCTGTCGCGGCAGAAGTCTCTTTCCTCGAGAGCCGGCTCAGGGTCCTGTCTTCCGGATGCGCTGCCGGACGAAGGAAGGGGCGCGATTTCATTCCCGATGCCGACCTGGCCCTGAGCATCTGCCTGGCCGGCGGTATGTTCCCCCGCATGGGGGTAGACAGGTCCGTGGCGCTTAAATTCCTGCACAGGGATACATTGGTGCTGCCGGATGCTGAAAAAGGCTATGTAATGGTTTGTTACGACGATGTTCCGTTGGGGTTCGTGAAAAATCTCGGCGGCAGGTGCAATAATCTGTATCCGCAGGAGAGACGGATCCGGATGGATGTTGACTGAATGGATTGCCGCGGAGCGGTATATGATATTAAATCGGAGAATTATGGACAGTCTGAAAATATTTGTTGCGGCAGCGCTGCTTTCATGCTGCGGTTTGCAGGTATCGGCGCAGAGCCGGGAGGAGCTTTCGGAGACATATTCGGGAAGATATAATCTTGTGGTCTCGAAACTCGGGTATGACGGTGTGGGCGTAGAGACGATTCTGAATGAATGGGAGAAGGTGGATTCTCTCAATATGGACATGCTTGCAGGCAAGTTCAACTATTATTTTACCAAGGCCCAGTCGTCGAATGTGGTGGTAAAGCCGCAGAAGAAATATCTCGGTGCCGATCCGGTGTTGTCGCTGAAGGATTCTACCGGGACGGATGTCTATTATTTCCAGGAAGTTTCATACGATGACGACTTGTTTTCGACGGCAATGCGCTATCTTGACAAGGCTATTTCCGTGGAGCCCCGGAGGCTTGACCTGAGATTTTCGAAAATCACGGCGCTGATGTCGTACGAAAAGGACAGTCCTGATATGGCCCTGTCCTATCTGCTGTCGCTGACGGATATGGACGAAGAAGGGGCGGAGTGGGAGTATCCCGGTTACGAACTTCAGCCGGATTTCTTTATACAGGCAGTACAGGAGTACTGTTCCGCCTTTTTCAATATAGGTACGCCTTCGGCTTACAATGCGTTCAGGACTCTTTCGGAGAGAATGCTTGTCTCGGATCCGAAGAATCCTGTCTTCCTGACCAATATGGGAACATACGATTTTGTAGTGACAGGGGATTACAAGAGTGCCTGGAAGTATTACAGAAAGGCTTTGAAAATCAGTCCTGATGACTATTCAGCACTTAAGAACTGCGTTTTGCTGGCCAGACGCCAGAAGAATGAGAAGCTGGAGCGGAAGTATCTTGCCGCTTTCGTGAATGTGGCTGCCGACAGCGAGAAGAGGGCTGCCGAGGCCCGTCTCACTTCCTTAGGGGGTTAGGATGGGCCAGGCTTTCGGAGAAAGCCGTATCGGCAGTTGTATAAGGTCAGTTTTTGCTGACCTTATGCACTAACAAGTCCCGGAGGGACCGCGACCGAAGGGAGCGCAGTCCCCCTAATAGGGGGTGCAGGGGGTTAGGATGGGCCAGACTTTCGGAGAAAGCCGTATCGGCAGTTGTATAAGGTCACTTTTTGCTGACCTTATACAACTGCCACGAATTGAATACATTGTGCCATATACAGTAGAAGCCTCCGGCTATCGAGGTGACCGGCGTGAGAAAAGTGTATCCCATCCAGATGGCGAACACCGTGTTTTTCTGACCCAAAGCCTGTCCGGCAGTGATCGATGCTCCGTATCTTTTTCCTATCTTTTTCCCCGCCCAGAACTGCAACGCGCAGCATAACAGCGATACGGCGGCCAGTCCGGCCTGATAAACGACAGGGGTCGTGCTGTGTACGATCGAACGGGTAGTCATGGCTATGGCCAGGGTCAGGGAAATCCCCCACAGATAAAAGGCCAGATTACCGAACCGCAACACCCGTTTATGGAACTTCGGCATCAGATACCTTACCAGAAATGCCAGAAGACAAGGAGCTATGAGCAGAGGAAACACCTTTGCAAGTATCAGGCTCGATGCCGTGATGAAGGAAATCCCCTCTGAAGGATGTACGAAAGGCACGAATAGCGGGATAAGTACGGCTGCCGCAATGTTTATGATGACCGTATAGGCCGTCAGCCCGGGCATGTCCCCTCCGAGTTTTCCCGTTACGACCGCAGCCGCTGTCGCGGTCGGACAGATAAGGCACAGCATGGCCCCCTCGAGCATCACTTTCCCATGGAAATCGGGCAGCAGGCGTAAAAGCAGGGCCAGGATGACGAAGAGGGATGACTGGAACAGGAGAAGCCAGGCATGCCATTTTCTCGGCCTGAGTTCTCTTGGCGCGATGCGGCAGAAGGACAGGAAAAGCATTGCGAACAGGAGAGCCGGCTGCAGAAATCCTACAGCCTTTTCAAGGTAAGGTCCGGCAGGCGCAAGCGCCGGAATATTGTCATAAATGACGTATGCAAGAATACCTGTGATGATGGCGATGGTAAGTGTCCAGGTTTTCAGAAATTTAATGGTTTTGTCCGCTATTTTCTCCGCTGTCATGGCATACTGTGTTTCGTTTCGGAATTCACCCGTTTCCGAAAAGCGCGGCAAATATAAGAAACTGTTGAAAATTTTTTATCAGTTTTTCAAATTCTGACTATCTTTGAATGATTTTACAAATGTTGGATTATGAATAAAGTTGTATGTCTCATGCTGGCTTTGGCTGCGACAATCGCATGTAAGGAAACGGAAAAGACCGAACCGGCGCTGGACCTGTCCAATCTCGATCTGACAGTGTCTCCAGGGGAGGATTTCTATAAATATGCTACCGGAGGATGGTGTGCTTCGCATCCTCTTAAACCTGAATACGCAAGATACGGGACTTTCAATGCCCTGATAGAGAACAATGAAAACCGGCTGAAGGAACTTTTCGAAAAAATCGGCGCCACGACTCCGGTGCCTGGAAGCGAGGCCCAGAAAATAGATGACCTGTATAAAATGGGACTCGACTCCGCGCGGCTGGCTTCGGAAGGGGCTTCGCCTCTGGCGAGAATCCTGGCTGAAATAGAAGCCGTGAATGACAGCCGTACATTCGCTGAGACCGTTGCCAGAATGCATTCTGCAGGTGGATCGCCGTTTTTCGTTCCTGTAGTCAGCGCGGATATGACGGACAGTGACGTCAATGTGCTGTATATTTTCCAGGCCGGGCTCGGAATGGGTGACAGGGACTATTATGTCGATACGGCAAATGCCTCTCTGAAAGACGGTTACAGGCAGTATCTCGCGGAAATCCTTACCCTGGCGGGGATGGAGAATCCGGACTCCTGCGCTTCTGACGTGCTGGAAACGGAAGATGCCCTGGCCAAGGCTTCCTGGTCGGCGGTGGAGTGCCGGGATGTCAGGAAATCCTACAATCCGATGTCTGCCGGGGAACTGAAGGAAAAATACCGGAACTTCGATTTCGGCGCCTGGTTCAGGGAACTGGGGATAGACGAACCGGACAGGATAATCGTAGGACAGCCGTCTTATCTGGAAGCCCTCGATACCCTGCTTTCATCAGCAGATTACGGAAAGTTGAAGAAATATCTGGCTGCACAGTATGTTTCGGACTACCATAGCCTCCTCGATGAAAATTTCTATGATGCCGGGTTCAGGTTTTTCAAGAAGGCGATGGCCGGGGTAAAGGAAAAGCAGCCGAGGTGGAAACGCTCTCTGGATGTTGCCAGCGAAATGCTTCCGGAGGCTGTAGGGAAACTGTATGTGAATGCCTATTTTCCGCAGGAATCCAAGGATACCATGCTGAGAATGATTTCCAACATCAGGACCGCACTGTCCGAACATATCGACTCGCTTCAGTGGATGACGGATTCCACGAAGGATGTGGCCAAAGAGAAACTCGAAGCCATAGTCGTCAAGGTAGGCTTCCCTGACAGGTGGAAGGATTATTCCACGCTTATCATAAATCCTACCCTTTCCTATTCCGAGAATGTCCGGAATATCCGCAAGTGGAATATGGCCGACAGCTTTTCGCGTATCGGAAAACCGGTGGACAGGACTGAATGGCTTATGAGTCCGCAGACCGTAAATGCGTATTACAACCCTGCCACCAATGAAATTTGTTTCCCTGCAGCCATCCTCCAGCCGCCTTTCTTCAATCCTGAGGCGGATGATGCCGTGAATTACGGCGCCATAGGGGTCGTGATAAGTCATGAAATGACGCATGGATTCGATGACCAGGGGCGTCATTTCGACAAGGACGGAAACATGAGGGACTGGTGGAAACCTGAGGATGCGGAAGCGTTCAGGCAGAAGACAGACATACTGGTCGCCCAGTTCGATTCCGTTTATGTACTTCCGGGCCTAAGGGCCAACGGCGCCCTTTGCCTCGGAGAGAACATTGCCGACCAGGGCGGACTGCGCGTCGCATATACGGCATTGCAGAATTCTTTTGAGGGCGGCCGGCCGGCCGATATAGACGGCTTTACGGCGGAACAGAGATTCTATCTTTCCTATGCCAATATCTGGGCCATGAACATCACCGATGAGGAGAAGGCCCGTCTCACCAGGCTCGACGTGCATTCTCTCGGAGAGAACAGGGTCAATGTGACCCTGAGAAATCTCCAGACCTTCTTCGATGCTTTCGGAATCGTGGAAGGGGATGCCATGTATCTCCCTGAATCCGAGCGTGTCATTATCTGGTAGCCTCGTCTATGGGAATTACGGGATTCATTTCGGGGAAACTGCGCTTCAGGGGAAAGATAGTCGTCATTTCGATTGCGCTCAGTTTCCTCGTTATGATTATCGCCGTTTCCGTATCTTCGGGATTCAGAAAAGAGATCCGGGATGCCGTCTCGTCGGCGACAGGGGACATAAGACTGGTCCCGACAGGTCTCGACTGGATTTCCGGAACATCTCCGATAGAACGGACTCCTGCGTATCTTCCCTACGTGGCTTCCGTCGACGGCGTGAAATCTGTATCGCCGGTGGTTTACAGGGCCGGGATTGTGAAAAACGATGCTTCCGTCCACGGAGTCCTGTTCAAGGGTACGGAGGATTTCATGCCGGAGGATTCGACTGCGCTGCCGGTAAGTGTTCCTTCGAGACTCGCGGATATGCTGGAACTGGAGGAGGGAAGTCCGCTTTCCGCATATTTTGTGGGGGAAAGGGTCAGGGCAAGGAAGTTTACGGTAGTTTCAGTTTATGAGGGCCTGACGGAAACGGACGACAGGATGGTGGTTTATGGCAGGTTGTCTGACATGCAGAGGATAAACGGCTGGAGCGACGACTATGTTTCGGCATTCGAAATAAGACTGGAAGACAGGTTCAGGGATGAGGCCGGCATGGAGGCACTGGCCGCGGAAACAGGGTCGGCGGCGCTTCTCCATTCTTCAGAGGACGAAGCTTCGGTAGTCAGTATGTCCGCGGCTGAAGAGAATCCGCGGCTTTTCGACTGGCTGTCGCTGATAGACTTCAACGTACTGGTCATCCTGATTCTGATGACCATGGTAGCCGGATTCAATATGATTTCAGGCCTGCTGATATTGCTTTTCGAGAATATTTCCACTATCGGTATCCTCAAGTCCCTCGGAATGTCCGATGCCGGCATTGCGAGGACTTTTCTGAGAGCGTCCTCGTCTCTGGTCCTGAAGGGAATGCTGGCGGGAAACGTGCTTGCCTTCCTGTTCTGCGCCATTCAGGGAACGACGCATTTCATTACCCTTGACCCGGACAACTATTTCATCTCATACGTCCCCGTTTATATGGAACCCGTAAAAATATTGGCGGCAGACGCAGCCGCATATCTTTTGATAATGCTTCTGCTCCTGCTGCCGTCAATGTTCATTTCGCGCGTCGATCCTGCGAAAACGGTCAGGATGAATTAGCTGTTATGCCCGGGTTATGCCGGACAGATTTCGCAGAAAGCCGAATAGATGTTCAGAATGTTCTCGACGTAATTCATGGTTTCCGTACCGTTGAATTTGCCGAATTTGAGGTCCACTTCCCTTAACGTGGCGTCCTCCCTCATGGACGGTATCACTTTCAGTATGTCGTCCCATCTGTTGTCATCCAGGTTTCTGGCGGCAGCCAGATTCCGGCAGTCGGCTATACGGCCTTCTCCTGCATTGTATGATGCCAGGACGAATTTGAAACGCTCCATATCCGTCATTTCTTCATTGCGGTACAACTTTTCCAGACGGGCAAGATGCATCGTGCCGGCCTTTATGTTTTCCTCAGGGTCGAGCAGATTTTCGATGCCGTAATATCTTGCAGTGGAAGGCATTACCTGCATCAGTCCGGTGGCCCCGCGGTGGGAGACCGTATTTATGGAGAATTTGGATTCCTGATAGATTACGGCAGCCAGCATTCTCCAGTCCCAGCCAAGTTTTCCGGCATATTCCTTTATCAGCTGGTCGTACGGGCTGATTTTCGAAGAAATGGTTTTCCTGTCGAATTTGGTGAGAGGATTGACAGACCTGTGATACTTCGCCCAGGTCCGCTTGTAGTCGTCGGATCCCGTATAGGTGGCTATCCAGGTATTAACCTCCTTGATTTTGGCTATGTCCCCGCTGTTGACAGCCCACACTGCATTGTCGATTTTTCTCGAAAATATGAATTTGTTTTCGAAATGGCTGCAAGTGTCAGGCAGTACCATGATATCTATCGCACCTGTCTGAAGGGAATCTTCATAGTCGCAATGATTGTCTGCAAGGGAGATTTCCATCCGTGCACCGACATGGTCGCCGAATTTCCGGAGCAGTTCGTAGTTGAATCCTGTCCTGAAACCGTTTCTTCCATAGTTTTCGTTCCCGGTGTTGATGACGCATCTGAGGGTGTCGCCACCGAATGTTTCATACGGACTGATACCGTCGACGGCTTCAGAACGTTCGCCTACCGTCACAGATCCGAAAATCAGGACGAATGCGGCACAATACCTCATGACCGAGCGCATTTTCTCTGTAAATTTCATAATTTACCTCCTATTCTTGCGAGCTTCTCAGCTCAGTAGCGTTCCCGAAATTGGAAACTCTTTTAGGTTGTACATAAAACGGCCAGAAAATTCCCACTTTGAACGCCTGCTGGGGCCTGATGTAATGGTGTGCGCTGAAATAGTCGGCGGACTTGTTGGGCCAGCCCATTCCCAGATTCACAGCCTTTACGAAAATACATGCGCGTTTCCACTGGATATTCAGGAAAACGTCGATGTACGGACAGTTCCCGTACTGCTCCTCATCCTGCCTGTGGAATACGCCCAGAACCGGATTGTATGCCGGAGCATACCATTTCGTCTCGTAGGTGGCATTCGCACCGATCTGCATCTGCATCACGTTCTTTACGACATTGAACTGGAAATAATATCTGAAGTTCAATGCCAGAAGCGGCAGACGGAGCACGTCCTCGTTAGAGGAAAGCTGGAAAAGAGCCTTGTGGTCAAAGTGAAAATTCCAAAGCCTGAAGTTTTTCATGACAGAGGCTGTCATGACGCTCATTGGTACTTGGTTTTGCTGTATTGATCCGTGGTTGTCGTAGTATATGTTGTTGCTCAGCAATGCATAACCGAAGAAAGCGCTCAAATTCCATACCGGAATGTTGAGGGAAGCCTCGGCTTTCGTGGTGGAAATCTTTCCGAAACTGTTGTCCCACCAGTAATGGTTGGTATGCAGATGCTGCTCGTAATAGTCTGGCTCTCTTAGATTTGTCTCAAAATGTAAGTTCAGGTTCAGAGGGCTGTTCCTGTGCTTTCTGAACGGGTAGAAATTGACTGACAAATTGGCATTCACGAAGAAGTCGTTCAGTTCGCTTCCGAGGAAAGTATAGCGTCCCGTGGCATTCCACTGAATGTATTTTTTCAGCCGTCCTTCCGCTCCGGCATACAGGTAGAGCGAGTTTCTCGACACCGGCTTTGCCTTCCGGATGTAGTTCAGCCTGTTGAAATCGTAATAGTGCAGAAGCTTGTCTCCTATCCCGACATCCAGCTTCGATACTATTCCGTCGCTCGACCATGGCTGTAGCCTCAGGAAAATCCTGTTGTCGAGCTTCATAACCCTCAGTGAGTCGTAACTGGTAGTCGGATTCAGGAAAAAGTTGTTGTTATAGAAATCCCTGGCTTCCGTATCGTCAGCGGATATCCTGTCCTGATAAACTTTCGTGTAGACGGAGTACTCGGAGGCGTGGCCTATGAAGGCGGTAGTGATATCATCGTTCGTCACGGTGTCGGCTTCCTGCGTCTTCCCGGCTTCCAGTTCAGCCTGTGCGGCCAAGTATTCTGCTATGGCTGCGCTGTCTCCGGCCGCCATCAGGCTGTCACGGTAGGCTTTTTCTGCCTTTTCAGCCTTTTTGGCTTCGCGGAAACTCCTGGACAGGAAATTGAACGGAATCCTGTATGACTGGTCGAGGAATACGGTGTTCTTCTTGATGCGGTTGCTTGCATCCGACAGCCGGACCTCTATTTCCCTGGCATCCACCGTGGTATCCCGTATCCAGAAATTGTCCACGATACCGCCGTTTTCGCTTCTTTCTATCTTGTTGTAGATATAGCCGGCGTTCATGAAGTATCTCTTCCCGAGGTAGTTCGCCGCAGCCACGAAGGTACGGTTGTCCGTGTCTTCGTCCATAAGCATTCCGTTGCTGCCGAACCTGTCGTATTCCAGTGTTACGTTGAGTTCCGGGAGTATGTTCTGGGTAGTCATCACCCTGACGTTGCTTTCTTCCTTTTCGGTGTTCGCGAACAGGGTTCCCCAGTATGCCAGTTCGGTGTACGGGGTTTTCGTGTTGTACATCGGCAGGCTTTCAGGGGTGTAGTTGTACATCAGGTAGGGAGTGTAGAAAACCGCGTTTTCGGCCTCTTCCCGTTTGAAGAAGTTGTAGGTCTCGGTAGGGGAGCCTATCACTCCGAGATATGTGGCATTCACATCGTCCCGCAGGAACGGGTATTCAGTGTAATACCTGTTGTATGTCGTGTCTATGTCCTGCAGCTCTATATTGTTGAAATACCTGTCATGCTTCCATGTTATGATGCGTTTGTACTGCATCGAATCCGGAAGTACGTAAGTGTCGAGTATTCTCGGAGTGTTTTTTATGATGCTGTCCTTGTATGCCCGGATACTGTCCTTTACATGGAAGATGCTGTCCATCTTGGCCAGCTGCTGCGCCGCCTTGATATTTGCCAGATATTTCTTCTTTTCTATCCTGGACAGAGAGTTGAACCGGGCGATGGAGTCCCTTATGGCAGTTTCAGTCGAGTCCTTGTATACCAGGGAGTCCAGTCTGTGCAGTTCCAGAGTATCTCCGAGACTTCTGAGAGAATCCCGGACAAAAGCCCTGACCGTACTGTCTTTGAGTGCAATATAATATTTGAACTTGAGAGTGTCGGTGTATCTGAGAGAGTCCGGTACGGTGATGGTGTCCGCCGGATTTACGATTTCGGCAGTGTCCGCCGGTACGATGCTCTCCGAAGACAGGATACTGTCCGTTTCCGAGACCTGTACCAGTGTGTCCTGCAGGCTGGAAACCCTGCGGGGGCGGTCATTTTCCACGGCGAATGACTGGATTACAGCCAGTCCCGTCAGCACCAGTGGAAGCCATATTTTTGATACAAAATCCTTCATATCGAGCCGGCAAAGGTAGACATATTTTTTAAAATATCAAATTTTTAAACCAATCTGCCTGTCGCTCAACGGTTTTCAGATAATTTGCATGCCTTTTTCCCGCATTTCTTCCAGTGTTTTCAGATGCCCCTCCTGTCCGACGTATCCCAGGGCATCTCCGATGATAATCACTTTTTTCCCGTCGGCCGCCAGATCTTCGGCCGTCGCCCTGACGCAATATTCCGTCGCGATTCCGCATACGTATACGGTCCTGATGTCCAAAAGGTCCAGGACTTCGGAGACTGACTGTCCCGCCTTATTCCTGCCTTCATGTCCCGAGTACTGTTCATTGTCCGGTTCGCATCCCTTGTAGAAGGTCAGTTCCTCGGAGACGTAGGGTGTCAGCATATCGTGTATGGCGCTGCCTCTGGTATCCACGACGCAGTGTGAAGGCCATTGTCCGCCTTGCTGAAGGAACGAGCAGTGATCGGCAGGATGATGGTCGCAGATGAACAGTATGGGAAACTGTCCGAAAATCTCCCCGTCTCCGGCCTTTTCGCCGGCAGTCATACTGTCTATGAACTCTGCTGCCCGGTTTACGGCTTCCTTTGCATTGGCGCAGGCCATGGACCCGTCAATGAAGTCATTCAGCATATCGACTACGACTAAGGCCGAGTCTCTGGTTTCATCATATACGGAATTCATCTATTTCTCTTGATAATTTGTTTATTATGTTCATCTTCAGATCGTAAAGCGAGTCCGAAATGTCCACTTTGTAATAGTGCGGGTTTATCAGACGCCGTTCGCTCGGGCTGAAATGTTCCAATGTCTGTCTGTAATAGCCGCTTTTTTCGGCGAGAGAGTACTTGGGACCGCATATTTCCCCGTTTCTCATTACAGGCGTCTGCAGCGGGAATGCCGAATAGGTCCCGGCCTCGAATGTCTTGAACTTGTATCTGTCGTATTCGTCATAAATCGTGAACGTTTCCCCTGCTTCTATTTTTCCCGACAGTTCATCCCCTCTGAGGCAGGTGACGTCCGCCTTGTAGATTTCCCCGGCTTCTTCGTCCCGCTTCATTATCCTGTAGGTAATCTGAAAACCGGGATTTATGAGTTTTGCCTTGTCTTCGGACCGTTTCAGTACGGGTTCCCCGTCAATCTGCACTAATTTGTACACGTTCCCGAAGCATGGATTCGCCTTGCTCGTAGCGATGGCATCCCCTACACCGTAAGAGTCGATGCACGCACCCTGTCTTTCCAGATCCGATATTATATATTCGTCCAGTGAATTCGTGGCGAATATCCTGCATTTTTTCATTCCGTGTTCATCCAGGATGCGGCGGCATTCCGTGGACAGATAGGCGAGGTCCCCGCTGTCGAGCCGGATTCCGTATGTATAGGGATAACTGTCATCAATGCCGTTGTCCCTGTACGCGCGGACAGCGTTCAGTATGCCGCATCTGAGGGTGTCGAACGTATCTATGAGCAGTATCAGCGGTTCCCCGAGGTGGGTCCTGATGTATGAGTCGAAGGCCCGGTATTCCCCGGATACGGAGCAGCCGAAAGAGGTGACGTAACTGTGGGCCATCGTTCCCGTGGAGCCGCATCCGAAGATGGCTCCCGTCAGGATGTTGGAGGTGTTTGCACAGCCTGCGATAATGGCTGCCTTGGCTCCGTAGACCGCTGCCCACGGCCCATGTGCCCTTCGCGAACCGAATTCGCTGACAGGCTTGTCCGTAGCCCTGCATACGCGCGATGCCTTGGTAGCCACTGCCATCTGGTGGTTCATAATGCAGAGCATCGGGGTTTCGAGGACCTGGGCCTCTATCATCGGGCCTTCCACTATGATTACGGGCTGGTTCGGGAAAACGATTTCTCCCTCACGCATCGCGTAGATATTCCCAGTGAATTTCATGGAGGCAAGATATTTCCTGAATTCTCTGTACCCGTTTCCTGGAATGAACTTCTCGAAAAAGTCCTCCGGCATACTGCCGAGACCGGATACCATTTCCAGAACTTCGTCTGTTCCGCTCACCACAGCCCAGTTGTTGTTTTCAGGGGCTTTCCTGTAGAAAAGGTTGAAAATGGCGGTTTTGTCTTTGAAACCGTTGTCATAGAACGACTTTCCCATAGTGTACTGGTACTTGTCGGAGCAGTAGGCATAGTCGGGCATCGTCACCATGTTTTACACATTCCTGCAAATGTAGTCTTTTTTTGACAGACAAATTATTAAATTCGCAAAATTATGCCCGTAAACATGAATTCGCTACCTTCCGATTTGGAGATCCTGTTCAGGTCATTTGCCGGGACCTGCCCGGACTTCGCCGAAGAACTACGCTCATCCGGCAGCAACCGTACATACTACAGGCTCGGTACGTCTTCTTTCAGATGCATAGGCGTTTCGGGGACCTCCGCCATAGAGAATGAGGCATTCTGCACCCTGGCACGGCATTTTGCCTCGAAAGGGATAGCCGTCCCGGAAATTTATGCGGTGAGCCGCGACGGAATGTGCTATCTTCAGGAAGACCTCGGTACGGAAACCCTTTTCGACAGACTGGCCCCCGGCAGACTTTCGGGGATTTATTCAGAGGAGGAAATCCTGCTGGCGGAAAAGGCCGTTTCCGAACTGCCCCGTATCCAGATGACAGGGGCGGAAGGCCTGGATATGGCGGGATGCCGCCATGCCGGTCCGTTCGGCCGCCGGTCCGTAATGTTCGATCTGAATTATTTCAAATATTGTTTTCTGAAGACATCGGGAATAGAATTCGATGAGGAACTCCTGGAGGACGACTTTGTCAGATTGTCCGCCAGACTGCTTGAAGATAAGGACGATGCGTTCATGTACCGTGATTTCCAGTCGCGGAATGTCATGATCCGGGACGGGAAGCCGTATTTCATCGATTTCCAGGGAGGGAGAAAAGGTCCGGTGTACTACGATGTCGCCTCTTTCGTATGGCAGGCCCGCTCGAAGTTTCCGGTTGGGGTGAAGGAACGTCTGGTAAACGCCTATATCGCGTCATTGAGGGAATACAGGACCGTGGATGAAGCCCGGTTCAGGAGCCGTCTCAGAATTTTCGTGCTGTTCAGGACCTTGCAGGTGCTTGGGGCGTACGGTTTCAGAGGCAGGTTCGAGGGGAAAAGGCATTTCCTCGAAAGCATACCTTATGCATTGTCGAATCTCCGCGAATTCTCCGCGGAGGCGGCCGACATCTGTCCGTACATAGCCGGCCTGGCCGGGGAACTCTGGAGGCAGTCCGGATGCGATAAAGGGGAAAATCTCCGTGATCTGCCGGATAATTCCCTTAAAGTCAGAATATTCAGTTTTTCCTATAAAAAAGGTTTGCCGGAAGACTCTTCCGGCAATGGCGGCGGCTATGTCTTCGACTGCCGTGCCATCCACAATCCCGGGAAATACGAACGTTTCAAAAGCAGAACCGGAATGGATGAAGACGTGAAGGAGTTCCTGGAAAAGAGGGGGGAAGTCCGGCCGTTCCTCGCTTCCGTATATTCTCTGGCGGATGCGCATGTGGAAAAATACATCAGACGCGGCTTTACTGACCTGATGTTTTCCTTCGGGTGTACAGGCGGGCAGCACCGTTCGGTGTATTGTGCGGAAGCGCTGGCGGCCCATCTTAAATCCAGATATGACATAAGCGTTACCCTGATCCATCGTGAGCAGGATGTAAAAAAGGAACTCTGATGAACAAGGCGATGATTTTTGCGGCCGGACTCGGAACGCGTCTCCGTCCGCTTACCGACAATATGCCCAAGGCGCTTGTGCCGGTGGGAGGCAGACCGTTGCTTTACATCGTTATGGAGAAACTGGTCTCGGCAGGTTTTACGGATATTGTCGTCAACGTGCACCATTTTGCCGGTATGATTGAGGATTATCTCTCGTCGGTGAAGTTCGACGGGGTGAAAATCAGCATTTCCGATGAAAGGGACCTGCTGAGGGATACCGGCGGCGCCATCCGTCACGCCATGCCGCTTTTGGGCAGCGGCAATTTTCTGACCCACAATGTGGACATAATCTCAAATCTCGACTTGCGCCGGTTCGTCTCTATGATGCGGAAGGATGCCCTGGCAACATTGGCCGTAAGCGAGAGGAAAACGTCCCGCTACCTTCTTTTCGATGACGATATGCGTCTGAGAGGGTGGACGAATCTCGCAACGGGCGAAGTGAGGAGTCCGTATCCAGACATCGATGCCGCTTCCTGCAGAAAACTGGCTTTTTCGGGAATCCAGATTCTTTCCCACGAAGTATTCCGCATTTTCGACGAAAAAGGCTTCGGGGAGAAATTTTCCATTATCGACTTTTATCTGAAAGTGGCTGCCGAATATCCGGTTTACGGAGCAGTTCCCGACGGGCTGGAACTGACTGATGTCGGAAAGCTTCAGACACTGGCTTCAGCCGGGGATTTTATCTTGAACGGAAAACTGGAGGGACCGTCTTTCTGAGTGTCAGCAGAAAAACTGCGACAATGACCGCGCAGATGACTGCAGCGGCGATGTAAAGTGGCAGAGGAAGTACTTCGCTGTAGGAATCGATTTCCCGGAATGCTTCGTTCTGTCCCAACAGCGCTGCCAGAGTGTTGTTTGCGCAGTGCATCAGCATCGTCAGTTTCAGCGAACCGGTCCTGTAGTAGACGTATGCGAACAGCATTCCGAGCAGGAATGCCGGCAGCGCCTGCCATGGATTGAGATGTATCAGGGCGAAAAACAGCGAGGAAATGACCATGGCCCAGCCCGGTTTCATCCGTGTCAGCAGCCCGCGGAGTATCATACCCCTGCAAAGCCATTCCTCCAATACCGGGGCGAATACCGAAACCGACAGCAGGGTAGCCCATAAGGGCGTTCCGACCATAATCTGTTCCGTCATCCTGTCGAACCATTCCGGTGTCGGCGGCAGGAGTTTGGAAACCGGGTCCACGATGAAGCCTGCCGCGAAGGTCACTATGATGACAGAGACGGCAAGTGCCGGGAACCCGGCTTTCCCGAAATTGTTCCTGTCTATGGAGACAGGCTGTTCCATATCGAACCCCTGGTTGTACCGGCTTTTTGCCGATGCATAGACAAGGGCGGGAATGAACATTACCGGATAGGAAATGAGCATCGAATAACTGTCCAGTCCTTCGCTGCCGGGAATGCAGTTGAGGGCCAGAACGACGAAATTGCCGATCATAGCCCCTGCAAGCAGAAGCAGCAGCAGTATGAAGACCCCCTTTATGTCGGGGAGATAATAGTCGAAGTCGACAGGCAGTGCGTATGATTTCCGGATTTTCCTTTTGGGGCTTATTATGTTCATTCCCGCAAAAACGTTATTGCATTTGAAAAATTACTTGTACAGAGGGGTAGGATATATGCCCTTGTCTGCAAATTCCTGGAACTTAGCCACGACTCCCGGCCTGTCCGTCTTGTAAGTGACGCCGAACCAGCGTGAAGGAGTGGAAAGCAGTTCCGTTTTTGCAAAACCGTCCTTGATCATGTGGTCCACGACGAAAGGAATATAGAATTCTGTCTTGAGTTGGGAGATGTTTTCTTTCAGGAATTCCTTGAAGACTTCGGCGCTTTCATCGAAATAGTCGGGAGTGAACCCCCACATATTCATGGAGCAGAGCGCCTTTCCGTCCACTTCGACCCTTTCGCCCTTGCTGTTGTCCGCATAGACTTTCCCGTCCGCGCCTTTCTCTACGTTGTGATGCTCTTCCACGTGCGTCAGATAGTGGTTCGCGTCAGCGGTACAGATGCCTCTGGAAACTCCGCCGGACTCGGAAAGAGTGTTGTCGAGCTCGAAACCGACGAGACAGTATTCGCCTTTGGTCTCAGAGTGTTTCATCAGCCAGTCCGCCATGATTCCGAATGAATCCTTGCCGTAGTAATCGTCGCCGTTTATGACTGCAAACGGTTCATGGATGACATCCTTTGCCATAAGGATGGCATGAGCCGTACCCCACGGTTTTTCCCGTTCCGGATTGAGAGTGAATCCGGCCGGAATCTTGTTCAGTTCCTGAGTCACGAATTCGAACTTTATAGGTGAGCCGTCAGGGCAGGTGACGTTATGGTATTTCTTGTGGACCATTTCCTTGAATTCTTCAAGAAAATAGTCGCGGACGATGTAGACTACCTTCCCGAAACCGGAGTTGACAGCATCGTAGATGGAATAGTCGATGATGGTTTCTCCGTTCGGACCGAGTCCGTCCATCTGTTTGAGCCCTCCGTAACGGCTGCCCATCCCGGCAGCGAGTACTAATAGTGTTGGTTTCATATTTGGTTGATTTTTAACAGGTATTTTTCGGTTTATCTTTCAAATTTAATTATTTTTGCGGAAGAATTATGCCGGGAAAGCAAAAAGTTTTCCATTACGCCTTGCGGATATGAAGATTTTCGGAAAATTATCGAATAGTGAGCATGGGAATTTCACCAGATTCGCCGTATTCATTACTGTCCTTTTCGTCCTTTTCATTCTGTTCAGGCCCGGAGGGAATATTTTCAACTGGATAGGGGCCAGACACGAGATTTCCGTTCAGGAAAAGCAGATAACCGAATATGAAAAGGCTTTGGAAGAACTTGACCAGAGAATAAATCTGCTGACTTCGGACAGGGATACCCTGGAAAAATTCGCACGGGAGCAGTTCCATCTGGCTGCCCCCGGCGAGGATGTCTATATTGTCGGGAAATAAGGCCCTTTATATTCCGTAACCTGTGTATGTCGCAGGTGTGATGGCCTTGAGCTCTTCCTTAACCTTGTCGCTGACCTCCAGATGGTCGATGAATTCGGAAATGGTGCGGTGGTTTATGGCCGCCCCTGTCCGGGTCAGTGCTTTCAGCGTTTCGTACGGGTTAGGATAGTTCTCCCGTCTGAGAATGGTCTGTATGGCCTCGGCGACGACTGCCCAGTTCCGGTCGAGGTCGGCTTCTATGGCGCTTTCGTTCAGAATCAGTTTACCCAGACCTTTTTTCAGGGAATTCAGTGCAATGATCTGGTGTGCTACGGGAATTCCGATGTTTCTCAGTACCGTAGAATCTGTCAGGTCGCGCTGCAGCCGGGAGACAGGCAGTTTCATGGACAGGAAAGTGAGAACTGCATCGGCCATTCCGAGGTTCCCTTCCGCATTCTCGAAGTCTATCGGGTTCACCTTGTGCGGCATGGCCGAAGAACCGACTTCATTCCGGTTGACTTTCTGCCTGAAGTATTCCATAGAGATATAGGTCCAGATATCGCGGGCCATGTCGATGAGGATGGTGTTGATACGCCTCATGTTGTCGAAGAGGGCCGCCAGATTGTCGTAATGCTCTATCTGAGTAGTCGGGAAAGACCTCTTCAGCCCCAGTGATTCCACAAAACCGTTCCCGAAAGAAATCCAGTCCACTTCAGGATATGCGATTTTGTGGGCGTTCATATTGCCGGTGGCTCCGCCGAATTTGGCAGGGTATGTCAGGAGGGAAAACTGGCGCAGCTGTTCTTCGAGCCGGACCTGGAATACCCTGAATTCTTTCCCGACCCTGGTAGGGGAGGCCGGCTGTCCGTGCGTCTTGGCAAGCATCGGGATGTCTTTCCACTCATCGGCCATTCCCCTTATGATGCCTGTTACTTCGTCCAGCAGCGGGAGCCAGCAGTTTTCTACGGCTTCTTTCAGGGATAGCGGCACAGAAGTGTTGTTTATGTCCTGAGAGGTCAGTCCGAAGTGTACGAATTCGCCCCATTTCAGGATATCCATTTCACGGAATTTCTCCTTTATATAATATTCCACGGCCTTGACGTCATGGTTTGTGACCTTTTCTATGTCCTTTACTTTCTGTGCGTCTTCCGGGGTCAGGGTGCGGTATATGTCCCGCAGTGCCTCGAATTTCCCGTGGTCGAAGTCGGAAAGCTGCGGCAGGGGAATCCCGCACAGGGCGATGAAATACTCTATTTCCACACGGATGCGGTATCTTATCAGCGCAAATTCGCTGAAATACTCCCTCAGGGGCTCTGTCTGGCGTTCGTATCGCCCGTCGACAGGGGAGACAGCCAAAAGTGAATCTTTGCTCATTTTATGATAGGTTTATGACCGACAGGCCAAAAGTACAACTTTATTTTAGATTTTCAATCTGCAATCACGCCGCGCCCGGGCATAGTCCGGACAAATCCGGTATCTGCTCCCGGCCTGCAGTTTGTTTTTCTGCCGAAAAAACCGGACACTATTCCGACATCAGGCGCCAGAGGTCTACGGTGCGGACGGCCTCGGCTACGTCGTGGACACGCAGGATATCGGCTCCGTTCTGCAGTGCCGCAAAATGCAGGACCTGTGTCTGCGGGAGAGATTCCTCCGGGGTGATTCCGAACCGGCGGTAAATCATGCTTTTCCTGGATACTCCCACCAGAATTTTCCTGTCGAAGACCGTGAATCGGTCCAGCTCGCGGAGCATCCTGTAATTCTGCTCCAGCGTTTTCGCAAAGCCGAAGCCCGGATCCAGTATCCATTCGACGATTCCGGCCCTGTCTGCCTTCTCAGCAAAATTTTCAAAGTAGGACACGACCTCGGAAACGACATCCCCGTATTCGCAGAGAGTCTGCATGGTGGCCGGCGTACCCCTTTTGTGCATGGCTATGTAGGGCAGTCCGAGACTTCCGGCCGTTTCCAGCATCCGCGGGTCGTCTTCTCCGGCGGAAATGTCGTTTACGGTGAATTTTCCTATGCGCGAGGCGCATTTTTCCACGATTCCGGCCCGGAAGGTATCTATCGAAAACATTCTGCCCGGGAACTGTTCCCGGATGATATCCATGACCGGTGCGAGCCTGTCCCATTCTTCGGTTTCGCTTATGAGTCCGGCTCCCGGGCGTGTGGAGCAGGCGCCGATATCCACTATGCCGGCTCCTTCTTCGAACATTTTCCTTATTCTTCCGGCTATTTTCCCGGAATCCGGTTTCCCGTCAGGACCGAGGCATCTGCTGTCCGCAAAGTATGAGTCTCCCGTGATGTTCACAATGCCCATCACCGAGATTTTTCTTTCTGACTGAAAATTCTTCATAAAAACTCTACCGGCAAAATCCGTTGCGAATTTTGTAAAAAATATTGTTTTCACATATATTTACGGAATATTTTATCCGGATTCTTATGCTCGTAGTTATGGAAGGACTTGACGGAGCCGGCAAGTCCACTCAGGTGAAAAAACTCAGGAAATATCTGGAATCCCTCTATGGGACAGTCGATTATATTCATTTTCCGAGATATGATTCTCCGGTGTACGGAGAACTTATAAGCCGTTTTCTCAGAGGAGATTACGGCGATATAAACACTGTGCATCCGCAGCTTGTCGCCCTCCTTTATGCCGAGGACCGGCATCAGGCAGCCCCGTATATGAACCGTGAGCTTCAGGCCGGAAAGACACTTCTGCTGGACCGCTATGTCTATTCGAACATAGCCTATCAGTGCGCGAAAATTTCCGATCCTGCACAGAGAACGGCACTCAGAGACTGGATATTCGAAACGGAGTTCGGGGCTTTCGGGCTTCCGAAACCGGATCTGAACATATTTCTGGACGTACCCATCGGCTTTGTCGAGAAGAAACTCTCTGCGCAGCGGGTCGGACAGGACAGGGACTATCTCGAAGGCGGGAAAGACATCCATGAAGCCGATATCGAGTTCCAGAAGCGTGTACGCGACGTTTACAGGGCCCAGTGCGATGCTGACCAGCATTTCGTCCGCGTGGACTGCTCGGCCCGGGACGGTTCCATGCTTCCTCCCGATGAAATTTTTGCCAAAATAATGAATATCGTGAAATGAATATATTTCTGGAAAGGACCAAAAGGTTCTGCGGTTACATAGTAGGTATAGTGTTCTTCATTTCCGGTGTCCTGAAACTGATGGACCCGGTCGGCACGGGCCTGATAGTGGAGGAATACTACAAGTTCCTTCATATCGGTTTTCTCTCTTTCTCGTCCGGATATGTAGCGGTCTTCCTGTCTCTGGCCGAGGCCGTCATCGGTGCCGCCCTGATTACCGGGCTGTGGAGAAAAGTCACGGCCATAGTCACTATGGTTTTCATGGGCTTCTTTCTTCTGATATCCGCCCTTCTTCTGATTTTCAATCCGACGATGGACTGCGGATGCTTCGGAGAAGCCGTTCATCTGACCCACCTTCAGACCTTTGTCAAGAATCTGGTGCTTTCCGCCCTCTGCTGTGCCTGGTTTTTCCCGTTTTCCGCCCTCGGCTCTCCGAAAAAACGGAAATACGTGGCCTTTTCAATGGTCGTGGCGGCTCTGGCGGCTTTCACCGTATATTCACTCCTGTATATCCCTCTGGTGAATTTCACGGCATACGAGGCTTCCGCCAGGCTCGAAGCTTCGGAAAGGCATGTAAACCGGGCCCTGGCTACGGAGGATGAATACGAGGCGGTTTTCGTTTATGAGAAAAACGGGAAGCGGAGAACATTCGGCCTGGATAACCTTCCTGATTCGACCTGGACTTTCATATCGGCGGAGACCCGCCGCAAAGAGATATCCGGGAAGTATGAAAACGGAATTTCCCTACCGGTAATCGACGGAGAAGGAGCGTACCATGATGAACTTGCCGCCAAAGGCCTGATTATGGTCGTCAGTGTATATTCTCCAGAAAATCTGTCATGGAGAAAATGGGCCTCGATTGCGGACTATCTGGAGGCCGCCGGGGACAGCGGATTCCGTCCGTTGCTGCTGGCCGCAGCCTCTCCCGAAGCCGGAGATGAAATTCTGAGGAAACTGGAAGCGGACGGCAGGGTGAATACGGACTTTCTGCGAGACGTCCTCTATTATTCGGACTACAAGACACTGATTACCCTGAACAGATCCAACGGAGGTGCCACTTTCTTTGCCGAAGGTTTCCTTATCCGGAAATGGGCTTTCAGGGCGTTGCCTGACGAAGACAGGCTCAGGGAACTGGGTATAGAAGACCCGACTGAACCGCTTCTTTCTTACGGGACAGTCGGGAATCTGACTTTTCAGGCATTCCTTCTTTATGCCTTCGCTGTTATGCTTCTTCTGTGAACGGATTAGAATCTGTCTTCTGAAGAAACTGTGAGTTTCTTGCGTCCGTGACGGCGGCGTGAAGCGAGTACGCGGCGGCCGTTCGGTGATGACATGCGTTCACGGAAACCATGTTTGTTGCGACGCTTGCGCTGTGAAGGTTGAAATGTTCTTTTCATTATCTTGTGTTTTTATTTTCCGTTTTTTTCAGAGGACTGCAAAGGTAGTGTTTTTAACTTTAATTACAAATTTTTTTCAATGCAAATCACCAGCTTTCCCTCGTAGTACGGGTCGTGGAGCCAGCTGTCAATCCGCCAGGTGCGGACTCCTCCGGACGGAATTCGGAATCTCTGCATCATCGCCGCTATTTCTTCCGATACGTCGCCCCCTTTCAGATACATGATTTCCTTTCTGTATTTTTTCCTTACCCAGGATAGGAATTTGTCTAATGTCGTGACGGCCCGGGAAACTATATAGTCGAATTCATCGTCCAGTTCTTCCGCTCGTGCATTCACCGTGGTTACATTCCTCAGTCCCAGGGAGCCGGCAACGGCATCGGCCACAGTGATTTTTTTCGTTACCGAGTCGCATAGAGTGAATTCCGTCTGCGGCATCAGGATGGCCAGCGGTATTCCGGGAAAACCTCCTCCCGTGCCGAGGTCCAGAAAGCGGAGCCCCGGGGTCTGGAGGTCGTCCGGCCTGTACATTTTCAGGAATTTCGCTATGGCGAGTGAGTGCAGCACGTGGTGGCCGTACAGTTCCGTGATATCCTTTCTTGAAATCACGTTTATTTTTGCATTCCAGTCGCCGTAAAGTTCTTCAAGCTGGCGGAACTGTCTGATTTGCAGCTCGCTGAGCGGACCGAACTCATCGCTGACCGTTTTATAGAATTCTTCGAAGACCATATCGTCTGGTTTTACTGGAGCTCGTCGGAGACATTCATCATTTTCAGAAGCTGTTCCTTGGCCCTGCGGATTTTTGTCTTGACCGTATTAATCGGGATATCGAGGGTTTCGGCTATTTCCTTATAGCCGAAATTATCTATCAGATTCATCCTGGCCACTGTCCTGTAGTCATCTTTCAGTTTGTCTATGTTCGCTATCCATTTGTCGTATTCCTGCTGCTTGATGATGTCTTCTTCGGGATTGTGGACAGGTGCGGGGATTTCATTCACTTCCGACAGCTGTTCGTTTATCGAGGTGGTGGGCAGGTTGCTTTTCTCCCTGTCCTTTTTCCCGATGTGGTCCAGCGCGGTGTTCCGGGCGATGCGGAACAGCCAGGTGGAGAATTTGTATTCGGGGTTGTACAGGGCTATCTGGCTGAAGGCTTTCTGGAAACTTTCCAGCAGGATGTCCTCGATATCCTCGTTCTGTGAGATGTATTTGGCAATATGGCTGCGCACCCCGATACAGTAACGGGTGTACAGCACGATGTAGGCCGCCTGATTCTGTTCAAGAGCCAGTCGGATAAGATCCGTGTCGGGCAGATCAGTGAGCTTCAAGCCAGTTTTTCCCATAGTTGCATTCGACTGTCAAAGGTATGGACAATTTTATGACATTCTGCATTTTTTCCACTACAATTTCTTTCAGTATGCCGATTTCTTCCGGAACGGCATCGAAAACGAGCTCGTCGTGCACCTGAAGCACCATCCTGCTTTTCAGGTTCCTTTCGCTGATTTCCCTGTCCACGCTGTTCATCGCTATCTTGATGATGTCGGCGGCGGTCCCCTGAATCGGGGCGTTTACGGCATTCCTTTCAGCCAGAGACCTCACGGTGGAGTTTCTGGAATTTATGTCCGGCAGATACCGCCGTCTGCCGAACAGGGTTTCGACATAGCCCTTTTCCCGCGCCGAGGCTACAGTCCCGTCTATGAAGGCCGAGATGTCTGGGAAATTCGCGAAGTAGTCGTCGATGATTTTCCTGGCTTCCGCCCTGGGAATTTTCAGCCTTTGTGCAAGTCCGAAAGCGGAAATGCCGTACATAATGCCGAAATTGGCTGTCTTGGCTATCCTTCTCTGCTCCGGAGTCACTTCCTCCGGATGTATCCCGAATATTTTCGAGGCGGTGATGGCATGTACGTCCAGACCCTGCCTGAAAGCTTCCGTAAGGTGCGAGTCCTGACTGAGGTGGGCCATGATTCTCAACTCGATCTGGGAATAGTCTGCGGAAAGTATCACTCCGTCGGGGGAGGACGGGATGAAGGCTTTCCTGATTTCGCGTCCGCGCTCCGTCCGCACCGGGATATTCTGCAGGTTAGGCTTGGACGAACTCAGCCTGCCGGTAGCCGTAAGCGACTGGTTGAAAGTGGTATGCACCTTTCCTGTAATATGGTTTATGAAACCGGGGAAAGGCTCTATGTAGGCCGACAGGAGCTTCTTTACGGCCCTGAATTCGAGTATTTCGTTTATTATGGGATGTCTGTCCTGGAGGGAGGCGAGCGTTTCCTCGTCGGTAGGATACTGCTGTTTGCTCCCGGTTTTCTTCGCTTTCGGGTCGAGCGCGAGTTTCTCGAACAGGACATTGCCCACCTGTCTCGGTGAAGATATGTTGAGTTCAGGCTCTCCGGCCATTTCCCGGATTCTTTCCTGTCTCTCCTCCAGTTCTTCCGACAGGCTTTCCGATATTTTGCGGAACTGGACTGGATCGACCTTGACTCCCGTACGTTCCATTTTCGCCAGAACCCGGATCAGAGGTTCCTCGATATCTGAATACAGGTCTTTTGCCCCGACCTTTTCCAGGTCTTCCAGAATTTTCCCGTACAGCAGGACGATGGATACCGCCTCTGTACTTCGGGAGTTTTCCGAGCCTTCCGTATCCGTTTCGAAAAGCGACTTCAGCACCGGCATTGCCTGGCTATCGTCGATGCTGATACCGAGGTAGCTCATCGCCAGAATACTCAGCTTGTGGCTTTTTTCAGGGTTTATCAGATAATGCATGACTTCTATGTCGGCGAGCGGGCCGCGGATTTCCTCCCCTGCGCGGCTGAAAGCGTTGATCTGGGTCTTGAAGTCGTAGCCGCATTTTCTGATGCCTCCGTCCGCCACTATTTTCCTGAAATCTGCGGGTGCGCCGCTGGCGCAATAGTTAACCCCGCCCTCTACTGTCCCCGCCACCATCGACTTCACTTCCGTAAAAATGCCTTCTCCGGAAAAATACGGGACCATACTGAATATTCCCGCTTTCGCGGCAATCCTGCAGAATTCCTCAGGATCCGTTTCCTTTATTTCAATCCGTTTTTCCTGCTTCTGTACCGGGGGTGCCAGATGGCTGATATATTTCATCAGCGAACTGAATTCGTACCCGGCAAACAATTCGGCCGTTTCAGGGGCATAGTCTGAACTTACCCGGGCATCCTCGAGGTCCAGGCCTGTCTCAACGTCCGTCCTGATGGTTACCAGGGTATGGCTGAGCCTTATATGGTCGCGGGCATCTTCGAATGCCGCTTTCTGTTTGGGCGACAGTTCATCCAAATGTCCGTAAATATTTTCCACGGATCCGTATCTGGATATCAGCCGGCCGGCCCCCACTTCGCCTACTCCCTTGACGCCCGGTACATTGTCTGCCGTGTCCCCGCAGATGGTCAGCATATCTATGACCTGTTCGGGCCTCTCTATGCCGTATTTCTCACAGACCGCCTTTCTGTCTAAAAGTTCCCGTTCGCCTCCCGACTTGCCCGGACGGTACTGGATGATGCGGTCCGACACCAGCTGCCCGTAGTCCTTGTCCGGAGTGACCATATAGACTGTGAATCCTTCCTTTTCGCATTTTTTGGCCACAGAGCCTATGACATCGTCGGCTTCATAATCCGGTATCATCAGCACGGGGATTTTAAGAGCCCTGCATATTCCGATCAGAGGCTCCAGCGAATCTATGACCAACTGCGGCGTCTCGTCTCTCGTAGCCTTGTATTCAGGATAAATCCGGTTCCGGAAAGTGCCTCCCGGAGGGTCGAATGCGATGGCGAGATAGTCGGGCTTCTCCCTCTCTATCATATCGAGAATATATTTGGTTACTCCGAAAAGTATGGACGTATCCTCACCCTTGGAATTTATCATAGGTCTTCGCAGGAATGCGTAATACATCTTGAATATAAGGGCATGACCGTCTATCAGGTATATGTTTTTCTCCATGGCCTGTGGTATTAGCATCCAAAGATAACACTTTTTGCTTATTTTTGCAGATGCGAAGGTTTTTGCAGACGCGAAGGCCGGCACCCGGGTGCTGAACAACATAGATTCGTCGGACCGACACATGAAGATACTTATAGTAGAAGATGATCCGTCCCTGCAGGAAATTATGGTTTCCACTCTGAAGAAGGAGGGGCATACCGTAGAAAGCGCCATGGATTTCAGACAGGCGCAGGAGAAGACAGGAGTATATGCCTACGACTGTATCCTTCTGGACATTATGCTGCCTGGCGGAAGCGGTCTGGAACTCCTGTCCGAAATCAAGAAACGGAACGGCAGGGTGAATGTCATCATCATATCGGCAAAGGATTCCCTCGATGACAAGGTAACCGGTCTGGAACTCGGAGCGGACGACTATCTGGCCAAGCCTTTCCATATCGCCGAACTCTCGGCCAGAATCAGAAGCGTTGCCCGCAGAAGCCGTCAGAACGGGGATTTTTCCCTCCGCTTCGGAAATGTGGCTTTGGAACCGGAGACCGGCAGGGTCTTTGTCGGCGGCAGCCCGCTGGAGCTCCTTAAAAAGGAATTTTCCATACTTTCCTATTTCATGCACCGTCCGGAGCATATCGTGGACAAGACTGTCCTGGCCGAGGCCATCTGGGGAGACCATATAGACCAGACTGACGATTTCCAGTTCCTGTATGCCCAGATGAAGAATCTCAGACGCCGTCTCTCAGATGCCGGAGCCGATATCGAAATCAGGGCCGTCTACGGGTTCGGATATAAACTGATACGGAAATGAAACTGCTGTACAGAATCACCCTTTGGCTGGCGGCTGCCCTGATCATCCTCCTGACTGTCTGGGCTTTCTGCTTTTATGCAGCGATGCTCGACGAAATCGACGACGAAACAGACGATTCTCTCATAGACTATTCCGACGCCTTGATTATCAGGAAACTCTCCGGAATGGAAATGCCTTCCGATGACAACGGGACGAACAATACCTATTATATAAGGGAAGTCACCGGGGAATATGCCCGCTCAAGGGAGTGGATAGATTTCGAAAACCGGGAAATATTCATCAAGGCCAAGTCCGAATTCGAATCGGCCAGAGTCCTGAAACGCATTTTCCGGGACAGCAGAGACTGTTATTATGAGCTTACCGTCGCCGTACCCACGATAGAAAAGGATGACATACAGCGTTCCATACTCTGGTGGATCGTGGCCCTGTATGTGCTGATGCTGATTTCCATCCTCCTCGTCTCCGTGTTCGTCATAAGCTACAATATGCGCCCCTTGCGGGCAATGCTGAAATGGCTCGACGAGTATAATCCCGGAAAGGAAATGCCTCCGGTTCCGTCCGGAGACAATGTCACCGAATTCCGCCGCCTTTCAGGAACCATCAAGGATGCCGCCGCCCGCTTCGAAGTGCAGTACGCCGAGCAGAAACGGTTCATAGGGAATGCTTCGCATGAACTGCAGACGCCTCTGGCCGTGTGCAGCAGCCGGGTGGAGATGCTCCTCGATTCACCGGACCTTACCGAAGTCCAGGCCGGGGAATTGGTGAAGGTCCACAGGACTCTGCAGGATCTTATCAGGCTGAACAAGACTCTCCTTCTGCTTACGCGGATAGAGAACGGCCAGTTCCCGGAGTCTTCCGAAACCGATTTTTCCGCTCTGATGTCCGACTCCGCGGAGATGTTCGGCGAGATTTACCAGGGGCGGAACGTTACGGTGAAAACGACTGTCAGGACGCCGTTCGTTTTCAGAATGAACGGGGAACTGGCCGTGATATTGGTTAGGAATCTGATGAAAAACGCTTTCCTGCATTGCCCTCCGGGGTCTGTCATAGAGGTCAGGATGGATGCAGGCGGATTTTCGGTTTCGAATCCGGGAACCGCTCCTCTCGACGGTTCCAGAATATTCACGAGGTTTTATCATTCCCAGTCCGGAACCGAGGGTTCGACGGGACTCGGGCTGGCATTGGCAGACTCTGTCTGCAGGAACTATTCTCTCAGTCTGGAATATGCTTTCGAGGACGGCACCCACATTTTCAGTGTAAGAAAACAGTAATTTTTTCATATTTCAATTTCATTTCAGAATTGCTCTTGAATTTTGTACCCGAAATCAGATTATCAATTCTTAAAATTATCGTGATATGAAAAAGATTCTATTTGCATTTGCAGCAGTTCTGATGTCAGTAACCGTCGCCAGCGCCGACAATGACCGCATTATTTCCTTCGACCAGCTTCCGTCCAAGGCGCAGCAGTTCGTAAAGAAGTATTTCCCGAATGAAAAGGTCTCATACGTGAAGGAGGAGTCGGATTTCATGGAACTTTCGTACGAGGTGGTAATGGCTCAGGGTACGAAGGTGGAATTTACCGGAAAAGGGGAGTGGAAGGAAGTGGACTGCCGCTATTCGACCCTGAATGAAAAACTCGTCCCTGCGGAAATCCGCGACTATGTGAACCGGAATTTCGAGGGAACCAAATTCGTGAAGATAGAGAAAGGCTACAGGGGTTACGAAGTGAAGCTGACCAACCGTCTGGAACTCACATTCGACTCCCAGTTCAATTTAGTGGATATCGACGACTGACGGGATTGTCTCAGCCGTTGTCTTTCAGAAAGCGGGAAACGGGCAGTCTGGCGATGAGATAGCCGGTGACGGCGATGCTTGTGGCTGTGACTGCCACGTCTTTTATGGAAAGGATGACCGGATATGCCTCCACTATGAAATTGCCCGGCATCTTTATCCAGCCGAAATGCTGCTGGAGAAGCGAGAAGCCGATACCGAGAACCAGCCCTCCGGCAAGCCCGACAAGCGAAATCATCCATCCTTCGAGGATGAAAATCCTTTTTACGAGTTTTTCGGAGGCTCCCATGCTTTTAAGAATGCCGATATCCTTCCGCTTTTCGATAATAAGCATGGTCAGTGAACCGAAGATGTTGAAAGCCACCACTATGACTATGAAGAACAGGATGGCGAAAATAGACAGTTTCTCATAGCGCATCATCCTGTAAAGGGCCTTGTTCTGTTCGAAACGGTCGCTTACCGTAAAGTCCTGCCCGAGCCTCTCCCGGATTTCCTCCTTGAGGACCGAGAACTCCTTTTTCGAACACTCCTGGCTGATTCTCAACTCCACTCCCGAAACTTCGTCACCGTATCCGAGCAGTTCTTTCATCACTTCCAAAGGAACGATTACATATCTGTCGTCTATCTCGCTGTTGATGGCGAAGATGCCAGAAGGCCATACGTTTACGGATTCGATGGACGACATGGGGTTCGAAACTGAAAAGTTTCCCGTCCTGGACGGGAAGTACAGTTCCAGCGGGGTTAGAAACCTCGGGTTTATCCCCAATCCGTATGCCAGACCGCTTCCCACTGCCGCCAGCGGCACGTCTCCGCGATGAAGGGAGAATTCCCCGCTTACGATATGGTTCCGCAACGGAGATTCTTCCTCATATACCCAGTCCACGCCCTTGGCCGTGGCCATACTCTGTTTCCCGCCATAGTTCACGAAAATATTTTCAGTCACCACGCAACTGATGCCCGTCACCTCATCCTGCCCGTAAATCCAGTCGAAAGCCTCTCCTTCGGGAATAAAGGTCTTTCCCCGTGCAGGGGCAACGAGTATGTCCGGGTCGAAATCGCCCAGCATATCCCTGACCATGGAATCGAGACCGTTGTAGATGGACAGGATAATAATCAGGGCAGCCGTACCTATGGCCATGCCGACGGCACTGATTGCAGATATTATGTTGATCACGTTGTGTGACTTTTTTGCAAACAGATACCGTCCGGCAAAGAACAAAGGCAGGTTCATCTTGCTATTTTTTCAGAAGTTCCTCTATGTGGGCCACATAGTCGAGGGAAGTATCCTGGAAGAAGGATATTTCAGGGATTATCCTGAGCTGTTTCGCCAGCCGGTTCCCGAGTTCCCCTCTCAGGGACCGGGTGCTTTCCTTCAGGATGGTCATCACTTTTCCGGCCTTTTCGGACGGGAAAATGCTTACATAGACATAAGCGACAGACAGGTCGGGGCTGATTCTGACTCCGCTGACGGTTACCATGGCCCCGTCGAATGCCGCCATACCCTTGCTGCGGATGATTTCCGCGAAGTGGCGCTGGATTTCCTTCGCCACTTTCTGCTGTCTGGTCCCTTCCATATCAGTCCGCCTTGATGATGAAATAATTTTTCTTGCCCCGCTGGGCCAGAATGTATTTCCCGTTTATGAGCCGGTCTTCACCTATTTCAGTCGAGATATCGCTGATCTTGTCCTTGTTTATGCTCACGCCTCCGGCCTGAATCATTTTCCGGCATTCTCCCTTGGACGGGAATACCTGTGTCTCGCCGGCAAGCAGGTCGATTATGTTCATCGGCAGTCTGGACCTGTCGATATTGAAGGCGGCCACGCCTTCGAAAACCTGAAGGAATGTCTTCTCGTCCAGATGCGCGAGGGCTTCGGACGTGGCGTTCCCGAACAGTATCCCGGATGCTTCCACGGCTTTTTCGTATTCCTGCTGTCCGTGTACCATTACCGTTATTTCCTTGGCCAGCAGTTTCTGCAGGGTCCTCAGATGAGGAGCCTTTGTATGCTCCTCGACCGCGGCCTCGATTTCCTCTTTAGAAAGCATGGTGAATATCCTGATGTATCTGGCCGCATCTTCGTCCGAAACGTTCAGCCAGAACTGGTAGAACTGGTACGGAGATGTCCTTTCGGGATCGAGCCAGATGTTGCCCTTTTCGGTTTTCCCGAATTTGCCTCCGTCGGCCTTCTTTATGAGCGGGCAGGTGAGGGCGTATGCTTCCTTGCCGAGTTTCCTGCGGATAAGTTCGGTCCCGGTGGTGATGTTTCCCCACTGGTCGCTTCCTCCCATCTGCAGGGTACAGCCCTTGTGCTCGTAGAGATAGAGGAAGTCATAACCCTGAAGGAGCTGGTATGTGAATTCCGTAAACGACATGCCTTCGCGGGATTCGGAGGAGAGCCTTTTCTTGACCGAATCCTTGGCCATCATATAGTTTACGGTAATGTGCTTGCCGATATCCCTGGAAAAATCCAGGAACGAATAGCCTTTCATCCAGTCGTAGTTGTTCACCAGCTCGGCCCGATTCGGCGCATCGGAGTCGAAGTCCAGGAATCTGGACAGCTGCCTTTTTATGCAGGCGACGTTGTGGGCAAGCGTCTCCTCGTCCAGAAGGTTCCTCTCCTGGGATTTCATAGAAGGGTCGCCTATCATTCCCGTAGCTCCGCCGACCAAGGCGAACGGTTTATGTCCGCAGTTCTGGAAGTGCTTGAGAATCATGACACTTACCAAATGTCCTATATGCAGTGAGTCTGCCGTCGGGTCTATGCCTACGTACGCCGCCGTCGGTCCTTCAAGCAGTTTTTCTTCAGTCCCCGGCATAATGTCCTGGATCATGCCTCTCCATCTGAGTTCCTCAACAAAATTTTTCATCGTCTTTTCACTTTCCTTTTGGCCGTGCAAAGATAGCGAATTTTTATAAAATCTGGGCCGTATGGTTTTTGGTATCGACCTTGTCGATAATCCTTTCGACGGTTCCGTCCCCGGATATTACGAAGGTCTTGCGGAGCGTCCCCTCGGAAATCCGTCCGCACATCTTTTTCTCGCCCCATGCTCCGAAAGCCTTCAGCATGGAGGTTTCCGGGTCGGACAGCAGCGTAAACGGCAGGGAGTTCTTTTCCCTGAATCGGGTATGCGAGGCGATGCTGTCCTTGCTCGCTCCGTAGATTTCGTATCCGGCAGCCTTTAGAGCCCCGAAATTGTCTCTGAGGTTGCATGCCTCTGCCGTACATCCCGGAGTGCTGTCCTTGGGATAGAAATAGAGTACGACTTTCTTTCCTTCGAAATCCTTTTCTGTCACTGTTCTGCCGTCCTGGTCCTTTACTTCGAACGCAGGTATCCTGTCTCCGACTTTCAACATGATGTATTCTCCTTTTATGTTAAGTGTGTGGTCCCGTTTATGACGGGAGTTTCCAAATTCCGCCTAAAAATAAGAAACTGTTTTGAATTTTTGCCAAACCCAAAACAGTTTCCGTACAAAATCATTTGAAAACTCAGTTCCTTGCGACGCGGAGATCCAGTGTGCCTGTGTCGACGGTGACCGTGTAGTTTCCGGCTTCCGTCACTGAATACTGGGTATCAGCCATCATATCCGTACGCACGGCGACCTTCCAGCCTTCCGAATCGCTGCCGGTCACGAGGAAGCCGTTGTCGAATGACAGGGCAGGGGCTCCAGTGTCATTCAGATACATGCCTCCGAAAGCGAACTTGAACGTCCCTTCCTTCAGGTCTCCTGTCCAGGTGTAGGTGATGCCGTCCGCAGTGGAGAGCTTCTGGGAGTCATCGGCCGCTACCTTCCCGAGATCCCATTCATCTTCCGTGGCCGAGCCGTAAATGTAGATTCCGGCAGGATTTTCAGCGGTCATTTTCACGATATCGTGGTTCCAGTACCTGGTATCCACCTTGATGGAGTACATACCGCTTTCCTGAATCATATTGTATTTCCTGTCCGCCCCTTTCTTCCATATCTTGTTCAGTCCCCATGCGAACTGGTAGCCGGCGTTGAAGTCTCCGCCCGTATGGGTGTCCAGGAATTTGAAGCCTTGATTCTCCGCGACTGCCCCGAGCCTGGTGACCATATAGAAGACCCCGTCGCCGTCGGCGTTGTTTTCGAATTTCAGGTCAGGACGCTTTACCATCTTCTCTCCGTGGTCGATTTCCCAGCCTGCACCGGTACCGTCACCGAAGAGGTAGAGATTTTCCGGAACAGGATATTCCTCTATCGTCTGAATGTCGAAAGTGAGCTTGTTTATGTCGATGGTGACAGAGTATTTTCCCGGGACATCGATGCTTGCTTTCGGGTCGTATCCGCTTATCTCGGCAGGATAATAGACCAGTTTTCCGTTGTCTACACCGAAGAAGCATTTGATGATGTCGGTATTCCATGGGAACTTGAATGTACCCGGAGCCAGTACTCCTGTCCAGGTCCAGACTCCGTTTTCCCCTTTCGTGAATTTCGATGTCCATTCGGAGTTTGCCGGATCCGCTGCGTTGTATGCCGGATCGGATGTCATAAGACCGGAGTCCCAGGCATTGTAGAATGTCCCGTCGCCGATGATATAGATGTTCTCGAAGTCGGCCGCATAGACGCCCATCGTCCCGCCGAAGTCTTTCACGCTGCCGGCCAGAAGTTCGGAAGCGTTCTCGCCGGTGGTGATGACAGTGGTTTTCCCGTTCTCGTCCGAAACCGAAATACGGAAGCCGTGGTACGTCCCCGGAGCCACTATGAAACGGAACTCCGTGACTGTTCCTGACAGCTGGACCGGTTCCGTACAGGTGAGGGTGACTGCATCCGAGCCGGTAGCGGTCAGTACCGGCGTTTCCCCGCCGAAGTCAATGGCGGCATCTCCGGCAAGTTTCGTCCCGTCTGCAGTGCCGAGGGTGATTGATGCCACCTTTGCATCGCCGACCAGTCCGAGTTTCACTATGGCAGCCAGATTCCTGAACGAATAGTTTTCTCCGTCGGATGATACGGCAGCCATAGGGAATACGGCAGGGAAGCCCTCCCCGTTGTAAGTCTGGGAAACAGGGACGGAGGTGCTTGTGACAGTTCCGGCGCTCTGCGAATCATCGAGGGCCGGATAAACTGCATATCTGAATCCGGCGGAAGGCTCTTCGGCAGTTTCGAACTGCCCCGAACTCTCACCTCCCTCTCCGACGAGGGTGTAAGTCGCCTTTTCCCCGTTTTCATTGAAAAGGGAAATCCTGTCTCCTCCCGACCAGAGGATGCGCATCCCGTCCAGGGTTGTCTTCGTTTCCAGGGTTGAAGCCGATATCACTTTATGAGGCTCCAGTACTGCAGACGGAACATCTCCGGAATCCGTTCCGCCGCCGTCCTGATTTTCCTGATTTCCTGACCCGACATTGTCTTTCGAGCATCCGGCCAATGCCGCGGCAAAACATGCGGCTGCCGCAAATATTATTGTCTTTTTCATAATGGATAAATTTCTTTCAACAGTTGGACTTGTGTTACGGCTTACCACGGAATGTCGTTTCCATCTTCGTAAAGATCTTCCGTACTGGCTGCGAAGCCGTTTTCCACGGTGACTTCGTCTACTGCGATTTCAGGGTAGACGTAGCGGGGGGGGGTAGAGGTTATTGGCTTTGTCTGATTCATGGTTTATGATTTTAATGGTTTGTATTACTTGAGTTTCGGGAGTTTCCTGTCATCCGCCCCTGCCTCACGGAAGGAGATGGCATATCCTCCGCCTTCCACAGCCTTCTGCGTGAACGAAGTCTCGGAGGTGCAGCGGTACTGCCTTACAGTGTACGCCTGTGGATTGGTCAGATAATCTGCGTCGGGAGCATCGGCGTAGACAGTGGCGACGTAGACCTTGCCCGGGTCGAGGAAATCGAAACTTATTTCCGAAACGTGGTCCCTGTCACCGGTCACGTTCCCGACGAACCACTGGCCTGTTTCCCTGGCCTTCCTCGCCACTGTCACATATCTGCCGGGTTCGGCCTCCAAATAGCGGCTTTCAGACCAGTCGAGCGCCACATCTTTTATGAACTGGAAAGCGTCAGGGAAGCGTTCGTAGTTTTCAGGCAGGTCGCAGGCCATCTGGAGCGGGGATGACATGACCACGTAGATTCCGAGCTGGTTCGCTATGGTACAGTTCGCATGGGTGTGGTTGGAAGGATTTATCTTCGAGATATCCATTTCGAAAATCCCGGGAGTATAGTCCATAGGGCCTCCTATCAGTCTGGTGAACGGCAGTACGGTCACGTGGAAAGTCTTCGAACCGTCCGTCCCCTGATATTCGGTACCTCTTGCCGACTCGTTCGAGATAAGGTTCGGCCATGTCCTGCACAGACCGGTAGGGCGCACGGCTTCATGGGCATTGACCATAATGCGGTAGTCCGCGGCCTTCTCGACAGCATAGAGGTAATGGTTCACCATCCACTGGTTGTAGTGGTTGTTCCCCTTTGGTATGATGTTGCCGACATAGCCGGACTTCACTGCATCGTATCCCTTTTCTTTCATAAACCGGTAGGCGGTATCGAGCTGCCTTTCATAATTCCGCACCGAAGACGAGGTTTCGTGGTGCATAATCATTCTGACACCTTTCGAAGCCGCATAGGCGAGGATTTCATCCAGGTCGAAGTCCGGGTATGGAGTCACGAAATCGAACACCCTTTCCTTCATATTGCCGAACCAGTCCTCCCAACCTACATTCCAGCCTTCCACCAGCACTCCGTCGAAGCCGTTTTCCGCGGCGAAGTCGATGTACTTCTTCACGTTTGCCGTGGTCGCCCCGTGCCTGCCGTTAGGTTTCACCTTGCTCAGGTCATCGGTGTCGATATGTACGCTTTTCAGGTCATCGGTATATGACCAGGAACTCTTTCCCGTAATCATCTCCCACCACACTCCGACATATTTGTACGGATGTATCCAGGAAGTGTCGTCGATTTTGCAAGGCTCGTTCAGGTTCAGGGTGATGCGCGATGCCAGGATGTCTCGGGCATCATCCGAAACTATGACTGTCCTCCAAGGGGTAGTGCAGGGGGTCTGCATATAGGCCTTGTCTCCGTTCGGGTCCGGCGTAAGGTGCGCCTTGAAGACCATCCTTTCATCGTCCAGTTCGAGGTGCATCGCCGGGTAGTTCACCAGCGCAGCCTCGTGAAGGTTTATGTAGACGCCCTCGTCCGTCTTCATCTGCAGGGCCGTCTGAACTCCCGTAGACGAGAAAATCGTCTGTGAAAGATTTCCCGATACGGCTCCGTCCAGCAGCCCCCTTATTTCGGAAAGCCTGGATTCGGTATAGTCATATTCCTGGGTGTCGTAGTCTCCCGGAATCCACCAGGCTGTATGGTCTCCGGTCATGGCGAACTCTGTCAGTTCGTCGGCTATGACGAAATAGACAAGATTGTTCTGTGCCGGGAATTCGTATCTGAATCCGAGACCGTCATCGAAGAGTCTGAACCTGATGACCATCCTTCTGTCGCTCGAAGTCTGTCTCAGGGTCACTGCCATCTCGTTGTGCCTGTCCCTGATTACGGATTCCTCTCCCCATACCGTCTCCCAGGTTTCGTCTGTTTCGCTTCTGTCCACATCGGTTACCTCGAACCAGTCGAAAAGGCCGCTGTTGTCGAGCCTGATGCCGAGTCTGCTCCCGCCAATGACGGGTTTTCCCTTATATTCGAGGGAATAGACCGGAGCACCCCCTTCCGCCAGTTCGAAATTCAGTTTCAGATCCCCTGACGGGGACAACAATTCTTCAGCTTTCATCGCCTGGCACGCCATAAGGGATGCCAGTGCGATGACAATAAAATCGATTTTCATTTTCAGTTCTTTGACAATATCAATATTCGAGTACGAGCATGCCCCAGTATTTCAACGAAGGAACGGTGACGGTGAGATTCTGTCCCGACTGGGTGAATGCAAGAGTTTCGGATGCCCCGAAATCCACGTCAGGAGACGCAAACCATACGGAATTGACCTGACGGCCGTCAGGAATCTGTACGGTTACGGAGAAATTGGACACTGTCCGAGGTTCCGGCATGGTCCCTTCCAGATCTCTCCAGCTGGTGGAATCTGCATTCAGAAAGTTCAGGAAATGGATGACCTGTCTGTCGGAAACTTCTTTGGCGAGCGTGATGATATTGCCCGTTGCCGGTTCCCACGATTTTATGGGGTATGCGGCGTCGGCTGAAGTCACGGTGACATCGTTGAACGAGCCTCCCTCGCGCAGAAGGTTCTGGTAGGCGGTCATGAAGTCGTAGTATGCGATGAGAGAGCTTTTCAGTTCTTCTGTCATCCCGAGGTTGTTGTTCGGGAAATATTCATGGCAGAGCATGTGTTCGCCCATTTCCAGATGCGAACCGCCGAGGGCGAAGATGACGGCATCTGTCAGGAGGATTCCCGGCGTGTTGAATGTGCCGGCGCTGCCGGATTTGTTATAGTTCATGTATGCGGCGAACACTGTCTTCATGCCGGAACCTCCGTACCTCTCGTTCTCCTCGATTACTCTTTTCAAGTCCGTGTACTGTGCCTCTCCGTCCCACATCTCATTGTATGCGAAGACTGTGTTTCGGGTTCCGAGAATCCTGTCTGCCCCGTATCCTGATACGGCATTCATTATCAGATCCTTTTCCGGCTGTCTTCTTTTCATGTCATTTATGAATGAAGCATATCCCGCCGTGAGGTCTATCGAAGTGCCGTTGTAGTCATACAGGTTCCCTCTGCCTCCGAGCTGGTCTATCTGGTATCCGTCGAATCCGAGTTCCTCATATACATCGTCTGTCTTGTCCCCTATGTAGGAAAGCCATTCGGAGTTGGCGGGATTTACGAGATAGATGGAACTCTTGAACGGGGTTCCGAGGGCGTGCATTTCCTTGTTCTGATGTCTGGCATCCTTGAACATATACCATTCTTCCTGCACCCCGTCTTCCGCAGCGTCATCGAGGGCTCCGAAGCAGAGATTATAGAAGATGGCTTTCATCCCGTACTTGTGGCAGGAGGATATGTAGTCCCGTATGGTCTGCATGGAAGTACTCCGGCTGGCTATGTCGATGTATGTGTCGAGAGGCTGGAGCGTGACCTTGTCCTGGGCCAATGGCCAGTGGTGTTTCCAGTGCCAGTCCTGGAACTGGACTCCGTTTATGTGGAGCCTGTTGAGGTTCGCGATGACATCGTCGCAGTTCACTGCATCCATTTTGAAGAATGTGGAGAGAAAACCGTATCTCGGGAACCTGTCCCAGTCGCTGGATACGTCTATGGCTATGGCAGCCAGGATGTTGTCCCCGTCGTTCCCTTTCTGGTACACTTCGGCCATATAGCCTTTGTAGTCACCGGATGGGGCTGTCCAGGTCCATTTGTTCCGGGTGAGCAGTTCTTCGGAACCTATCTGCTTTCCGAGATGCTTGTACCTGACGTATGTCTCGCCGGAAGGCACCTGGTTTGCCGTGAAACTGACTGTCTCGCCGGTGCTGTAGACTGCCTTGTCTGTGCTCAGGCTTATGGAGGCTCCTGCAGCGGAGTCCTTGTCTATGAACCCGGTGTAGCCGGGTTCTTTCTGGCAGGCTGATACGGCAAGTACCAGCCCTGCTGCCAAAATGCTGGATATCATTTGATTTTTCATTGCTCTATTCACTGTTTGGTGACTTTAAGTGTCAGTGCTTCCAGATCTGCATCCACCTTGTAGACGGCAGTTTCGCTTACCGTGAATTTTATGTCGAGAGCATCTCCCGGGTTGGAGGCATAGTAGGCGAGTTTCCCGTTGCCGTCGTTCACGTATCCCGGCCACCAGTCTCCCGACGTGATGAACTTGAAGCCGTCTGTCCCGGCTTTCAGTGTCCCGGTCCAGGAGAATGTCCAGTCCCCTGTCTTGGTCATCTGGGTGCGAGTGGAGAGTTCCCAGCCTCCAGGCGTGGCCCCTCCTATCATGTAAAGGTTCTCGATGCCTTTGTCGATGATGACTGTAAGGTTTTTCGTGTCTGCAGTGATGATGTATCCCCCTGCCTCGGTGATTGTGAAAGTCCTGTCATCAGCCCCTCCGAGCTGAGTGTCGGAGAATATTATGCCCATATTTTCAGGGTTGTCATTGGCTTTCCAGTACCCCGGGGCGTACCCGGCAGTGGAAACTACAAATCTGAATCCGCCGGCTCCCAGCTGTCCGGACCATTTGTATACGCCATCGGATATTTCTTCCATCTTTCCGGCCTTTTCAAGTGCCCATCCGCCGCTTGTGGCGTCTCCGATGATATACAGGTTTTCATAGACGGCTTCGCCTGTACGCCTGAATGATACGGTCAGGTCCAGTATGTCTACTGTCACTTCGAATGTCCCGTCCTCTCCGGTCCTGAACTTCAGGTCCTGCTCGGCAGGCAGTTCCGTGGCCGAGTATATGATGCTGAAATCGTCCGCATTCGAGGAAGCTTTCACGAAACCGGGCCAGAATGATTTGGATGTGATGAACTTGAATTCGCCGTCCCCGATGAGGGTGCCTGTCCATGTGAATATCCCTTTACCTGAACCCGGGGTCATTTCCGAGGCATCTTCCGGAGTCCATCCTCCCGGCGTCGCGCTGCCGAAAATGTAGAGTCTGGATGGCAGTACATCCGTGATGGTCACGGTGAGGTCGAGAAGGTTTACGTCTATCCTGTACATGGACCTGGACGTGATGCTGAAATTGCGGACTTCACCTGATGGTGCTTCGCTGCAGTACTGCGCATTCTGTCCTGTTGTCTGTCCGTTGCTGACATAAGCCGGCCAGAGCTGTCCTGAAGTCGTGATGAGCCTGAATTCGCATGCGTCCATCATACTTTCGTATGTGAAGAAGCCGTCTGCGGTCCGTGTCATGGATATTGCTGATGAAGGATTCCATCCGTCGTTGCCTGTCAGCAGATAAAGAGTCCGGGATACCGGCTGATAGGTGGATATGCCCATCGTCAGTTCGGAAGTCTGCGTAAGTTCCGGATGGTCTGTCACTGTCGCGGTGATGCGGATGGTGTATTCCGTCTCAATCCCCGGGGCGGCATCCAGGATGGAAGTCAGGATGTCGTTCAGTTCCTTGTGTGTATAACTGGCATTGTACACCCTTCTGCCGAGGTCCTCGGAGTATATTTCATCTACACCCTCGCGGATTATGTCCAGGACATATCCTATGGCATTCCCCGTCCCGTAGTTCGAGCCGGCGGTCCATTCCAGTTCCAGGGCAGTGTCTTCACTGTCCCTTTCGTCCAGAGCAAGTTTCTCCGAAACCGAAGCCGTTATCTTCAGCTCAGTTCCGGCATCCGGATCTGCAGCCTTGTATTCGTCGATGTCGATACCGCACGACGCGAGACAGACGGCAGCGGCAAGGATTGCCGGTATTGTCTTGTATCTTTTCATTTTACTTTTCTTTTTCTGTTACGTGATTTGTGAAGTTTCCGGAATCAATATCCCGGATTCTGCTCCATAAGATGGTTGGAATCGATCTCGGTAAGAGGAATAGGGAAGAGCAGCCGCTCTCTGCTGACATTTTTTCCGATGCCTCTGAGGAATTCGAGGGCGTAGTCTCCGTTGTCTATCCTTATCATATCGAACCACCTGTGTCCTTCGAAAGCCAGTTCCATCCTGCGCTCGTGGATGATTTTCTCCTTCATCCATTCCTGTCCTTCAGGAGTGTTCATATTGTTCCGGATTGCGGATGACATAAGATCTTCGATGTTCTGAAGCCCTGCACGGCTGCGCACTATGTTCATCGGCCCGCAGGCGTCGGATACCTTGCCTTGCCCGTTCAGGGCTTCCGCTTTCTTCAGCAGGACATCGGCATAACGGTAGATTACGAAATTCGCCGCGCTGGTGTTGAATTCAGGTGAATCCTGCGTGCTGACCAGGAATTTTCTGACATTGTATCCCGTGTTCGACCAGGAACTGCTGTAGTTGTGTCCGAAGCAGGGCTCGCATCCGTCGTACAGGACAGTGACCTCTTTTCTCTTGTCGCCGTCTTCCCACTGGCTCATGAATTCCTCGGTAGGCAGGTTCCACCCGTAGGCTCCGGCCACTATCTCGGTCTGGTCTCTCGGGCCCATGAATGCCGACAGCCAGGATGACTGGTTCTGGTCGCCCCAGAAATCGTATTGCGTGTCACCGGAATAGCCTACTGTAAACAGGGCTTCCTGACTGGTCTTGGCGGCCATGCCGAAGTTGTCGGCAAACTCGCATTGCGAAAGGTCGTATCCCATCTCTGTTATCCGCTCGCACAGGCTGACCACTTCACCGTAATGCTGTTCCGGATGATATGTGAGGTAGACGTCAGCCAGCATGCACAAGGCCGCTTCACGGCTGGCGCGGTTGTAGTCGGACCCGCTGTATGACCTTTTTTCGGGAAGCAGGTCTATGGCTTTCTGGCAGTCCTTGATGATTCTGTCGTAGCATGCGTCTACGGTGGCCCTTTCCGAATCCGTGTCGTCATCGGCTTCGTGAGGTTCCAGAATCAGGGGCACCCCGCCGAAAAGACGGACAAGAATGTAGTAATAGTGGGCCCGGAGGAAGTAGGCTTCCCCGAGGCTGCGGTTTCCTATTTCCGGCGAGGTCTGGTTGCCTTCTCCGGTCAGGGACTTGATGACGGTGTTGCACTGTCCTATTCCCACCCACGGGGATCTCCAGAGGCACAGGGCGGTCAGGTTTGCCGCATCGGCCGAGAAGTTCTCGCACTGTATGGTTTCCACTCCGTCGTTTCCTCCGCCTCCGCCGGTTTCGGAATTGCCCGCGATGATGTCGAGTGTCCAGATTTTCTGGTTATAGAGATTGGATGACTGGAGCGGGACATAGCATCCGTTCGTGAGAGCTATTGCGACGGAGTCGTTTACTGAAACGTTTATGTCTACTGCGTATGGCGGGAAACTGTCGAGAAATCCCGAGCAGGACATGGACATTGCCGCGGCTGCGGCTATAATCATGGTTTTGAACTTTTTCATGTTACCCTCCATTTTATCAGAAGTTGAAATTCAGTCCGAGGCTGAGAGTCCTGGAGATAGGGTAGCGGTTCCCGTCGATACCGTTTATGCCCACTTCCGGATCGAAGCCGGAATATTTGGTCAGCGTCGCCACATTTTCGCAGGAAAGGTATACCCTGGCGTTGTCCACGTGGATTTTTTCCAACCAGCGGGTCGGGAACGTGTAGCTGAGCGTGATGTTTTTCAGACGCAGGTAGGAGCCGTCCTCCACGAACCTGTCGGATATCCTGGCGTTCTGGTTCGGGTCTCCGTAGACTGCCCTCGGCACGACGGTGCTTGTCC
>CALVBH010000080.1 GCA_944325765.1 uncultured Bacteroidales bacterium | reverse complement strand
GTCAATGATGTGGAAGTAACGGTCAGGACATCGATAGACGGTACTGCGGATTCTTCAAAGGACGAGGACAACGGTTATCTGATAGAGGTGGCTGTGCCGAAGTCGCTTCTGGCGATATCCGACGGGGAGATCAAGGCTGATTTCTCGTTATTTGATATGGCGGCGGGAGAAGAAGCTGTCCAGCCTGTGGGCAATCCTCTCTTGTGGCCGAAGATAAAAGGTTTGTAATCATTAAATAAAGAATTATGACCAGACTTTTTGCAATATTGACTTTGTCGTTTATTATGATAATGTCGGCTTCCTGCAAGGAAGAACCTGTCTATCCTTTACCGGTGGACGACCCTGTAGAAGAGCCCGGAGGTCAGGATCCTGACCCCGAGCCGGAACCTGCGGATGACGGTGTTCTGAAAATACTCTCAATAGGCAACAGTTTCTCCGATGATGCCTTGTTGGAACATCTTTGGGAGCTGGGTGATGCTGCCGGAGTGGATATGGTCATAGGTATAATGTATATCGGCGGGTCGGCTCTGTCGCAGCATCTCGCCAACACTGGAACTGATGCCCCGTCGTATACTTACCGCAAGAATTTTGACGGTAAACCGGTGTCGACTCCGAATACGAGCCTTTCCAAGGCAATGGCGGATGAAAACTGGGACTATATAAGTTTTCAGGAACAGAGCGGACTTTCCGGCATATATGAATCCTACGCTTCTTCTCTGCCTCATCTTGTGGACTGGGCCAAGGAAAATGCGACAAATCCGGCAATGGAAGTCATCCTTCATATGACATGGGCGTTCCCACAGAGTTCGCAATACTCAGGCTTCGCCAACTATGACTATGAACAGATGACTATGTTCAATTCCATAGTTGATGCCGTGAACCGAGCAGCAGACCTGGTGGGTATAAAAACGATAGTACCGGTCGGTACGGCTATCCAAAACGGGCGTACTTCTTATCTGGGTGACACGTTCAACCGCGATGACCGTCATCTGGAACGGACGTACGCGCGTTATACGGCAGCTTGCACGTGGTTTGAGAAAATGACTGGAACCGGTGTCGTGGGAAATCCGTACCGTCCTTCGACGGTCAGCGAATATGACGCGGAAATAGCGCAGCACGCGGCTCATGCCGCTGTAGTACAGCCAAATGAAGTGACGGTGCTGACAGAGTACAAGAATCCGCCTGTCATAGAGGATACGGATGAACCACTCGAATATCCGGTCTATATCGATATAGGCGACCCTGCGACGACCGCCGCAGGGTGGAACAGTGTCACATCTGTAGATCTGAAAGATTTCCAGCTTAAAGACTCGCAAGGCAATGATACTGGAATATTCTTCTCCATCACAAAACCTTTCCGAAATGTCAACAGGTCCGGACCTGAGTCAGTCTCCGTGGATGGATGGGAATTGCCTGCCGATGTTTGTTCAGACTCTTTCTATGGTCATCTCGAAAAATTCCAGAGCAAAATCAGCGGGCCTGCCGAGATTACGTTGCGTTCTCTGAACAAGGAGCAGAAATACATTTTCACTTTCTTCTGTGCAAGGGATTTCAAGGATTCCGGTGTCAGTAACGAAACTGCATATACCGTAACGGGAGCAGAAACTGATTCGGGTGAACATCTGTATCTCGAAGCCAGAAACAACGTATCCAAGTCGGTGACTTCCAAAGCCATAGCTCCGGATGAAAATGGAAATATCGTTATCGGGATAACGGCAGGACCGAACAACGAACGCAAGGAAAAGATGTTTTTCCTTAACGCAATACGTATAGAGCCGGCAGAATGATATTTATGTAAAGTAATTTAATACTCTAAAGTTTTATGAAATTCAGATTTTCGTTTTTTCTAGCGATGCTCATCCCGAGCACATCCTTATTCGCGCAGGAGGAAGTTAAGGTGTGGGAGGAACCGCTTACCCTCCCGACATACACCGTAGATGCACCGGAAGTGGCTCCTGTTTTTGATTGTGACTGGTCATACCAGCGTGCAAGGCGCAGTGTCTATCCATATCTGCTTGATGACAATATGACCCGTAACAGGATCGACAAGGACTACAAAGCCGTGTATCTTGAAAACAAATACATAAAAGTGTGTATCCTGCCTGAAATCGGCGGCCGTCTGTTCTATGCCATAGACAAGACCAACGGATATGACATCTTCTATCATCAGGATGTGATCAAGCCGGCAAACGTCGGTATGCTCGGAGCCTGGATAAGCGGCGGGGTCGAGTGGAATGTATTCCATCATCACAGGAACACCACCAATCTTCCGGTCAACTATACCATCACTGCAAACGAAGACGGCAGCAAGACCGTCTGGATAGGAGAGACCGAGTGGCGGCACAGAATGAGCTGGACTATCGGAATGACGCTTCATCCGGACAAGTCCTATATAGAAGTGACGGGAATGATGATGAATTCCACGAGGGATGACAACTCCACTCTGTATTGGGCGAATGTGGCCACCAAGGTGGATGACAACTATCAGATTATTTTCCCTCAGAATACCGAATTCGGAGTTTTCCACTCCAAGGAAAGTTTCTGTCATTGGCCTGTAACCCATGAAACCTACAACTATACGGAGGCTTATCAGAACGGCATCAGAGCTGATTGGTGGGGAGAGCATCCTGTAGGAAACTCCATCTTCATCTACGACCAGCAGGATGATTTCGTGGCAGGTTATGACCATGGGCAGGAAGCCGGAACCATTATAGTCGGCAACCATAACATTATGAAAGGTGGCAAGTTCTGGTCGTGGGGACCGTATTCCGGATGGGATACCAATATTCTTACGGAAAATGCGGGAAACTATATCGAACTGATGGCCGGATGCTATTCGGACAATCAGCCGGATTATAACTGGAACACGCCGTATGAGGTGAAACGTTTTACCCAGTATATGTTCGGTCTCAGGGATATGAAAGGTGTCAAAAAGAGTACGGAACGTGTGAGCCTCAATATGGAAGTGGACAAAGAAAAGGGGCGGCTGCTGGTCGGAGCGAATGCTACGGAACATTTTGACGATGTGAAGATCACTGTCTGCAGAGGCGATGAAGAGCTCTTTTCCGTAAATACGGTCCTGGCTCCGGATGCTCCGTATGTGAATACTGTCAGAATAGACAAAAATATCGCTGAAAATGAATTGACAATGACTATAGAGGATATGGCTGACGGGAAGCGGCTTATTTCCTATACCCCTGTGGTAATAGACCCGGAAAAACCTCTCCCGGAACCTGTCCGCGCACCTGAACGGCCGGAAAATATCGCCAACAACGAGGAATGCTATCTGGTAGGCCAGAGAGCCGTGCAGTTCCATAACCCGTTCCTCGACCCTCTCGACTATTTCGAAGAGGTAGTCAGCAGAGATCCTGATGATATCCGGAGTAATACCGCGCTTGGTGTTTATTATCGGAAACACGCTGACTATGAAAGAGCGAAGATGCATCTGAGACGAGCCATAAAACGGCAGACAAAGGACTATACCCGGCCAGGGGACTGTGAAGCCATGTATAATCTCGGCCTGATACTGAAGGACGAGGCGATGCTGTCGAAAGATCCGGCAATGCTGCATGCCGCATACGACACTCTCTATCGTTGTATTTGGAATTATGAGTACAATTCAGCGGCGAATTTCCAGCTCGCCCAGATGTATGTGGCGGACAACGATATACGTTCGGCCAAGGAACGTCTGGAGGAGGCTCTTGCCTACAACGGACGGAATCTGCAGGCAAAGCAGCTGATTACTTCGATTCTCCGTCATGAAGGGAATACCGCCAAAGCCAAGGAAATTGCCGGAGAGATTCTCGGTTTTGACCCTCTTAACGTTTATGCCTTTTATGAACTGAAAAAACTCGGGGAGGATCGCGGATTCGAGGAAATTATCCGCAACGATGTGGAACAGTATCTGGAACTTGCCATTGCCTACCATAACAACGGATATGATGCCGAAGCGGTAGAACTTCTGGAAGCCATTGACGCCAAGACATCGTATCCGACCGTCAAGATTTGGCTCGGATATCTTAAAGGCGATACCTCATATTATGACCAGGCTCTTGCCCTTGATACCAAATACTGCAACATGTTCCGTATTGAGACCATACCTGTTCTGGAATCAGTAAAGGCATACGCACCTGATAACTATAAGGTTCATTACTATCTTGGCAACCTTTTCTATGACAAGCAGCCGCTGAAAGGTATGGAATACTGGAAGAAAGTCATAGAACTCGAACCGACGTTCCCGTATGCCTACAGGAATCTCGGATTCGGTACATGGAAATACCTGAAAGATCCGAAAGCCGCCTATCCTCTCTATCTGAAAGCTGTGGAACTTGACGGGACGCAGGCATTCTTCCTCGAAGGGATCGACCAGGTCGCCGAAGCGGCTCACATAGACGTGGCTGAGCGCTATAATCTTCTCAAAGCCCATCACGAAACCTGTGTCAAGAGATTTTATCCGCTTGCGGCCGAGGTGATTACCGGGATATTTGTCGGAGACTACGATCGTTGCGTAGAACTGCTTCATACCTGCTATTTCCCTACAAGAGAGGGTGTTGCGAACTTCCATGATGTATATGTGGATGCTCTTTTGCTTGCCGGCGAAAAGAAAGTATCGGAGGGAGCATACGATGAAGGTATCGCCCTGTTTGAAGAAGCGTTTACATTCCCTGTGAATCATCAGGTGTTCAATACCCAGCCACGACCACGAGATGCCCAAATTTATTGGAACCTGTATCTCGCATACAGCAAATCCGGGGCTCGGGCGGCTGCATCCAAGGCTCTTAAGGCATGCGCCGGAGTAGATGCTATGAAGACAGACTACCGGTATTTCAAGGCACTTGCCCTGAATGAGCTTGGAAGAAAAGATGAGGCTCTGTCAATGTTTGAAGCTCTGGTAGATGCCGGAGAAGGAGCAGTAGTGGAGGATTTTGTAAACTTCTTCGGAGCAGAGGGAAATACCGGAGAGACTGTAGAGAGCATCAACACCCGTGCATATTACACGGCTGGTCTCGGTTATCTCGGACTGGATATTATGGGTAAGGGAACAGCTGCAAAGGCAAAGGAATGCTTTGCCGAAAGTGTGCGCTTGAAACCGGATAATCTTTGGTCAAATTATTTTCTTGAGAAATAGACCTGTTCTATGAAGTTTTTTGGTGAATTCATGATCCTGTGCGTTGCAGCTGCGGCTTTCTGCGGCTGCAACGCTGACAGGAGCGGTGTCAAAGCGGCTTCGTTCGGATTCCTTTCCACAGGGGAAGAAGCGACATTGTATACGGTTACGAATTCCGATGGAGCCGTGCTTGAAATGACAGACTATGGAGCAAGAATCGTAAGGATATGCGTTCCTGACAGAAACGGGAAATTCGATGATGTCGTCGTCGGTCCCGGAGATCTTGCCACATTCGAAAACGGTCCGGAAAGGTTTTATGGATGTGTTATCGGACGCTATGGCAACAGGATTAACCACGCGAGCTTTACTCTTGACGGAGTGACGTATCAGTTGGAGGCGAACGAGGAATTTGAGGGGATTCCCGTCCAGTGTCATGGCGGTCACAATGGTTATGACCGGAAGATGTGGGATGGGGAAATCGTGGAGGAAGAAGACCGGTCTGGCGTCCGTTTTCACAGGCTGAGTCCGGATGGCGAACAGGGCTTTCCGGGGAATCTTGACTGCTATGTCACTTATTGGCTTACCGACGACAATACCGTAAGATGCGAATATGAGGCTGTTACAGATGCACCTACTGTCGTGAATCTTTCGAATCACACTTATCTGAATCTGAAAGGCAGTACAGGAGGCTATGTGATGGATCACCTGCTGACTGTCGAGGCTGATACGGCGGTTCAGAACAATCTTCAGTTTTGCCCGGACTTGCTGTTACCGGTAGAAAATACCCCGTTCGATTTCAGAACGCCAAACAGAGTGGACTATCGCCTTGATATGCCGAACAGGCAGTTGGAGATAATGCACGGTATGTCAGCCTGCTGGGTTCTCAGGGGCTGGGACGGAACTTTGAGGAAGGCTGCGGATCTTTATGAGCCCCGCTCCGGGAGAGGTGTCGAGACCTGGACTACGGAACCCGCTCTCCTGACGTTTACAGGCAGAAGCTTTACTCCCCGGCATATAGGTAAATATGGCCCGATAGAGAAATATGGAGCGATGCTATTGGAGACGATTCATTTTGCTGATTCCCCGAACCAGCCGCGTTTCCCGTCCACCGTCCTGCGACCGGGTGAGAAATACCATTCTGTTACGGAGTATCGGTTCTACAGCAGGTAAACCTCCAAATGATGTCGAGTGACCTACTTTTATGGTTGGTGCAGGGGAACAGTGTTCGTGCAGATTGCAATTCCTTCGAGGAAATCAATAATGCTTATGCCTGTCCTCCTGCTCTCAATAATGTCCTTCTTGCGACTCCTGTATTTCATTTACCTGCAACTGACTAAGCCCGGTCAGTGCAGCAATCGTGTCCGGAGCCATCCCGGATTCCAGCATCCTTTCTGCAACTGATTGGATGCCTCTCTCAATACCTCTTTTCTCACCCTCGGCCATTCCTTCCTCCCGGCCCAGTTTTCTGGCATAGTCAATAGCATTCTTTCGATCGTTTTCCGTCATCATATCGTTAGTGTATTCGTCCAGTTCCTCCCTTGTGAACGCCGCTATCCGTGCCGCCTCGAACACTTTCCGGAAAATCCTTTCCTGTAACTCCACCGGTCTCTCCAGCAGCCTCGACATATTCTTCAGCGTAAACATCCATTTGTCCATCATGGACTCCAGTCTGTCTTCTGCCTTGTCGAATTTCCCGACCTCCAGGAACACGAATCCAAAGTGCTCCGAGGCGGCGTGTCTCGCACAGACTACAACCCCTGTCGGGGTCAACAGTGCTCGCCGTCACCGCCTCTCCGCAGCACCTTATGTGTTGTCATCCCTAATAGAGGTCTGTATCCTCCATGTCTGAGAGATTTATGCTCTGTGTCATCCCGAGCGCAGTCGAGGGATCTGCCAAACGATTATACTCGTCCAATTGTCTAGGGTCAAAAGAAGATATCAATGCCTCTTTCTTGCATCTTGACCACTTCTTCAGTTGCTTTTCCCTTGCAATTGCCTGTTCGATTTCGGAAAATTCCTCGACATAGACCAATTTCGAACAGCAGTATTTCCAGGAAAAGCCTGTGTTTGCATTACTCCGATGTTCTGATATTCTCCGTACCAAATCACTGGTCACCCCGATATATAACGCTCGTTCATTATTGGATTTTAAAAAACAAACATAGTATTTCCGCATCATTTACCGGTCTTCACCAATAATTATACAACACCTTTAACAAGCAGATCTCTCGACTGCGCTTGGGATGACACAAGAACGGAACCTTATTTCCAATAATCAATAAACCTGACTCTCCGACCCTCGATTTCGACAGTTCCGTCCTCTCGCACTTGGTATTCACACATAGCAATACAAATTTAATAAAATAAAATTTACAACAATACAGCAGGCTGCCAACCTTCCGGTCAGACAGCCTGCTGCAAATAACGGAATACCTATCCGTGTTATCAAGGATTAAACGTTTAATTTCAAAAAAATGGGTGTAGACGGTTCAGTGCAGGATTTCTCAAGCCGATAAAAAATTATCCGTTTTGAATAAAGGGGACCTCTCAATTTTCTAATTCTTGAAACTATGTATCGGGGCGGGGATGCGGCCTTCGCGGCGGATGAAGTCCACGCAGCCGAATCTGTTGACCGGCATTACTGGGGCGTGTCCCAGGAGGCCTCCGAACTCTACGGAGTCGCCGACCGTTTTCCCTATCACCGGGATTATGCGCACGGCTGTAGTCTTCTGGTTTACCATACCGATGGCAGCTTCGTCGGCAATGATGCCCGATATCGTGCTGGCCGGGGTGTCGCCCGGAATCGCTATCATATCCAGACCGACAGAGCAGACGCAGGTCATCGCCTCCAGTTTCTCTATGCTCAATGCCCCGCATTCCGCCGCCTCGATCATTCCCTGGTCCTCGCTGACAGGAATGAAGGCCCCGCTGAGTCCCCCGACATACGAAGACGCCATGACGCCGCCCTTCTTTACCTGGTCGTTCAGCATCGCGAGTGCCGCCGTAGTACCCGGAGCCCCGGCTTTCTCTACTCCTATTTCATGCAGGATGTCAGCCACGCTGTCGCCTATGGCAGGAGTAGGCGCCAGGGAAAGGTCGATGATTCCGAACGGAATCCCGAGCCGGCGCGAGGCTTCCTGGGCCACGAGCTGTCCCACACGGGTGATTTTGAATGCCGTCCGCTTGATGGTTTCGCACAGGACTTCGAACGATGCTCCCCGCACACTTTCCAAAGCATATTTCACCACCCCGGGTCCGCTGACACCGACATTTATGATGGCGTCCGTTTCGGTAACGCCATGGAAAGCTCCGGCCATGAAAGGATTGTCGTCGGGTGCGTTGCACAGGACCACGAGCTTGGCGCAGCCGAGAGAATCGCGGTCTCGTGTCGCCTCGGCCGTCTTTTTCACGATTCCGCCCATCAGCCTGACGGCATCCATGTTGATCCCTGTCCGGGTGCTTCCGACATTGACCGAGCTGCACACCCTTTCGGTGCAGGCGAGGGCCTCGGGGATGGATTCTATCAGCAGCCTGTCGCTTCCGGTCATGCCTTTGGAAACTATGGCCGAATATCCTCCGAGAAAATTCACTCCCACGGCAGCGGCTGTCTCATCCAGGGCGACGGCGATTTTTACATAGTCCTGCGGTGTTTTGCAGGCTGCAGCCCCGACTATCGATACGGGGGTGATGGAAATCCTCTTGTTCACTATGGGAATCCCGTATTCCATGGATATGTTTTCAGCCGTTTCCTCCAGTTTTCCCGCCACGCGCACTATCTTTTCCCTGATATTGGCGCAGACTTTTTCCACGGAGTCGGATGCGCAGTCCAGAAGGCTGATACCCACCGTTATGGTTCTGACATCGAGATTTTCCTTCTCGATCATCCTGTTGGTTTCTATGACCTCGTTGATATTTATCATTGCAGCCGGATTTATCGTTTGACCCTGTCAGATTCTGTGCATCTTTTCGAAAATGTCCTCGCGCTGGCACTTGATCTGGACGCCGATTTCCCTGCCGAGTTCTTCCAGATCCGATGAAAGCCCGTGGAAATCTTCGGTAACGCTTCCGGTGTCGACGATCATCATCATGTTGAAATATCCCTGGACGATAGTCTGTGTAATGTCCAGAATATTTATATGTTTCTCCGCCAGATAAGTGCAGACTCTGGCGATAATGCCGACCGTATCCTTGCCGAC
>CALVBH010000079.1 GCA_944325765.1 uncultured Bacteroidales bacterium | reverse complement strand
CGACCCTTAGCTTGGAAGGCTAATGCTCTACCAACTGAGCTACTTCCGCATTTCCTCGTATCTGTCCGGCCATCTTCTTCGTTGGACTTCGTATCGTCAGTCGGTCATTTACTCAAGTAAACTCCCTTCTTCTTCACTTGTCCGCCTTGAATCTGACCGCCCATATACTCCGGTCTTTTCGTTTCTTTCGGGCGATTTCCGCGTCGGACTTCACATCCTCGGTCAGTCATTTACGCAGGTAAACTCCTTTCCTCGTCGTTCGTCCTCCTTGAACTCATCCCGAAATAAACTTCAAACTTCAACAATATTCTGAAATCTTTCGTTTCTTTCGGGCGATTTCCGCGATGGATTTCGCCTGAACTGTGGGAGAAGATGGATTCGAACCACCGAAGGTATAAACCAGCAGATTTACAGTCTGCCCCATTTGGCCACTCTGGTATTCTCCCTTTATTTTCGTTTCCGTGAGCCGATGGAGGGAATCGAACCCACGACCCCGAGATTACAAATCACGTGCTCTAGCCAACTGAGCTACATCGGCGACTTTGTCGTCTAACCCGAAAAGGGACTGCAAAGATAGGTATTATTTCCAATTTTCCAAAACTTTTTCATCCTTTTTTCTCTGAAACTTTCTAATTTTGTCATTCTGAAATTCAGGAGTACTTTATTATGACAGACCATATCGAAATCAGGGGAGCGAAAGTCCATAACCTGAAAAATATTGACGTGGACATTCCTCTGCACCGCATCGTAGGCATTGCCGGCGTTTCCGGTTCGGGAAAATCCTCGCTGGCCCTCGGCGTCGTGTATGCGGAAGGCTCGCGCAGATATCTGGAAGCGTTGTCCACATATACCAGACGCAGGATGACCCAGGCGGCCAAGGCTCAGGTGGAAGACATAATGCATGTCCCCGCAGCACTTGCGCTGCACCAGCGTCCAGGCGTACCCGGGATCCGCAGTACTTTCGGCACTTCGACGGAATTGCTGAACAACCTCAGGCTGATGTTTTCGCGACTTTCGAGCCATTGTTGCCCGAACGGGCATTATCTCGAACCGACATTGGCGGTAGCCGCCGGTCAGGAACTCGTGTGTCCGGTGTGCGGGGAACATTTTTATGCGCCCGGAGCTGAAGAACTTTCCTTCAACAGCCAGGGGCTTGCAAGACCTGCGGCGGTACCGGACTCGTCAGGACTGTGGATGAGTCGACCCTGGTGCCGGATGAATCTCTCACCATAGATGAAGGTGCTGTGCTGCCGTGGCAGACGCTGATGTGGTCGCTGATGAAGGATATAGCGCGGGAACTCGGAGTGAGGACGGACGTGCCGTTCAGCAGGCTTACGAAGAAAGAGCGCGACATAGTCTTTTACGGGCCGCCCGTGAAGCATCACATGATATACCAGAACAGGACCAACGGAGCCGCCGGGGAGATGGATTTCACTTATTTCAACGCCAAATACACTGTGGAGAATGCCTTGTCCAAGGTCAAGGACGAAAAAGGTATGAAGCGTGTAGCCAGATTCCTGAAGGAGGAGGTATGTCCGGTCTGCGGCGGGACGAGACTTTCGGAGGCTGCCCGGAGACCGAAACTGAGGGGAATCTCTCTCGATGAAGCCTGTGCGATGACACTGACGGAACTCGTGGAATGGGTCGACGGCGTGCCCGTTTCGCTGCCTGAAGAAATGAGGCCGATGGCGGAAAGCATCCGCGACTCTTTCCGCGGTGTCGCCGGACGGCTGATGGACCTGGGTCTCGGATATCTTTCGCTTGACAGGGCTGCATCGACTCTGTCTACCGGAGAGCGGCAGAGGATGCAGCTTGCGCGGGCTGTCCGGAACCGTACCACAGGGGTGCTGTATGTCCTGGACGAACCTTCCATAGGCCTGCATCCTTCGAATATTGTCGGGCTGAACGGTGTGATCGACGATCTGGTGTCTGACGGAAATTCGGTGCTTCTGGTTGATCATGACACGCAGATACTCGGGAAATCCGACTGGATTATCGAAATGGGACCTGGGGCAGGGGCTTCAGGCGGAAATGTCATAGCACAGGGAACCGTGGCCGAAGTAGGGCGGAATCCGTCTTCGAAAATCGGCCCGTTCCTCTCGGGCAAGGCCGTGACCAGGTACAGACAGCCTGCGGAAAAGCCGGTGATGTTCTCCCGGGGGCATATAAGATTTTCGACTTCAGGCATACACACTGTCAGGCCCTTGGACATAGATATCCCGAAAGGACGGCTGACCGTGGTGACAGGGGTTTCAGGTTCCGGCAAGACCACGATGATTCTCGAAAGTCTGGTGCCGGCGCTCCAGTCCGTAACCGCAGGCGCGAAAATGCCGCCGCATGTCCTTTCCGTCGACGCACCCGGGATCCGGCACGTAAAGCTCATCGATGCCACGCCTATCGGCATCAATATCCGCTCTACTGTGGCTACTTATGCCAATGTCCACGATGAACTGCGTAAGATTTTCGCCAGGACCCCCGATGCCAGATCCGGACATTGGTTTGCCGCGGATTTTTCATACAATACGGGGAAACTGCGCTGTCCGACCTGCGACGGGACCGGTTCCATCAGTCTCGACGTGCAGTTCCTGCCGGATGTGGAGCTGACCTGCCCTGACTGCAGGGGATCCCGCTACTGTCGGGAGGCGTATTCGGTAAGATACGGCAATGTGACCGGACATCCGGTTTCGCTCCCTGAACTGATGGCTATGGACATAGATTCCGCATTGGAGGTCTGCTCTGAAATGAAAACCGTATCCCAGCGTCTGATGACTCTGCAGAAACTCGGACTCGGCTATCTGACTCTCGGAGAAGCGACACCCGGACTTTCCGGAGGGGAAGCGCAGAGACTGAAACTCGCCAGCGAAATGGGCAAGTCGCAGTCGGACTCGGTCTTCGTATTCGACGAACCTACCATAGGACTGCATCCGCTCGATGTGGAAAGCCTTCTCGGGGTATTCCAGACCCTTATAGACAATGGAGCGACCGTAGTGGTCATAGAACACGACCTCGATGTAATCAGGAATGCGGATTATATAGTGGACATGGGACCGGGAGGCGGACTCGAAGGCGGTAGAGTAGTGGCCTGCGGAACAGTGGAGGATATAAGGAATACACCGGAGAGCAGGACTGGAACATTCCTGTAACGGTTCATTGCACGGAAGGGATGCGTCCGGCTGTCTAAAGCATGCTTGCCTTGAGAGTACGGTATATACCCTCCGCGTCGTAGCCGCATTCCGCCCTCAGTTCATTCTGTGTGCCCTGGCCTATGAAACGGTCGGGTATCCCTAATCCGGTGACCTTTATGTCCAGGCCCCGAGAAGCTGTGAATTCCGAGACGGCTCCGAAAAGTCCTCCTTTCACGCAACCGTCCTCGATAGTGACGATTCTGCGGAATTTTTCCGAAATGCCTGCAAGCAATTCCTCGTCGATGGGCTTGATATACCTTATATTATATACTGCCGGATTCTCCCCGGTCTCTTCGCGGAGTCTCGAGGCTGCTTCGTATGCCCTGTTGGCGGCAGGTCCCGCGCAGATTACTGCAGTGCGCGACCCCTCAAGAAGGGTTTCGGCCTTGCCTGGTTCCAGCTCGGAGAGCGCATCGTTTCTCCAGTCAGTCCCTTCTCCGTAACCTCTCGGGTATCTGATGATGAATGGCCCGTCAACATGCAGGCTGGCGGTGTACATCATTTTCTTCAATTCGGATTCGTTCCTCGGAGCTGCGATGGTCACTCCGGGTATACTGCGGTAGGCAGCCATGTCGAAACATCCGTGATGAGTCGCCCCGTCTTCTCCCACCAAGCCTGCGCGGTCGAGGCACAGGACTATGCCGAGATTCTGAAGTGCCGCATCATGAATCAGCTGGTCGTACGCCCTCTGGGAAAAAGAGGAGTAGATGTTGCAGAACGGTTTCATGCCGGCGGCCGCCAGTCCGGCGGAGAATGTTACGGCATGCTCTTCCTCGATTCCCACGTCGAAAAACCTTTCAGGCATTTCCTTTGCCAGAATATTCATCCCGCAGCCCGAAGCCATCGCCGGAGTCACGCCCACGATCCGGTCATCCTTTCTTGCAAGTTCCAGCAGGACTTCTCCGAAAACATCCTGATATCTGCTTTCCCTGTGCCCCGCCGGGGCAATGCGTTTGCCTGTGTGCGGATCGAACATTCCGGGTGCATGCCAGGCCGTCTGGTCTTCTTCCGCAGGAGTATATCCCTTTCCTTTCGTGGTAATGGTGTGGAGAATGAGAGGACCGTGCAGTTCCTTGAGTTTTTTCAGGATATGGACGACCTGCCCGATGTCGTTTCCGTCAATGGGCCCGAAATATCGGAATCCCAATGCTTCGAACAGGTCTCCTCCGGATTTCTTCACTAAAGAGGATTTCAGGCTGACGACGGCTTCCTGCACCGCCTTCCTGAATTTTCCTTCTCCTATCTTGTTCCAGATGTGGGTCTTGATCTTGTTGTATGTGGGATCGGTAGTGAGTTTCAGCAAATGCTCGTGGACGGCGCCGATGTTCTTGTCGATGGAAATGTTGTTGTCGTTTACGATGACCAGAAGATCCGCCTTGCTGCTTCCGGCGTTGTTAAGTCCTTCGAATGCAAGCCCGCTTGAAAGCGCCCCGTCCCCAATGAGGGCCGCCACCTTTTCCCGTTTCCCTTTCAGCAGGGCTGCGGACGCCAGACCGAGGGCTGCCGAAATCGATGTGGACGAATGCCCGACACCGAATGCGTCGTAGATGCTTTCGCTCATTTTCGGAAAGCCGCTGATTCCGTCTTTCTTGCGGTTCTCCCTGAAAAGTTCTTTCCTTCCAGTCAGGATTTTGTGCGCGTATGCCTGGTGCCCGACATCGAAGACGATTTTGTCCGAAGGGGTGTCGAAGACGTAGTGGAATCCCACAATCAGTTCTACCGCGCCGAGACTCGAACCGAGATGTCCCGGATTGGTCGCACAGCAGCCGATCATATATTCCCGAATTTCAGAGCAGAGTTCCTTGAGTTCTTCGAGACTGAAATGCCGTATGTCGGACGGCGATTCTATGTTGTCCAAAAGCTTCACTCCTGTTCCTTTATGTTCGGTTCCTGAAGCCCGTAGTTTTTCTTCCTGTCCAGAATCTTGACACAGAACGCGAGGATAATGGCCGTTACTCCGAGCAGGGCGAAGAACATCATCACGTAAGTGTAGTTGTCCCCGGTGTTTTCCTTTATCGCTCCGATGGCTTTGGGAACGAATATGAAACCTATGTTCTGGATGTAGAAAGTCAGGGCCATGGTCGTCCCGAGCAGTTTGGCCGGCATTATCTTCGCGATGGAGGGCCACATGGCAGACGGAAGCATGGCGTAGCCTACTCCGAGCAGGGCCATCAGTATCAGGGCTATCCATTTGCTGGTAATGAACGGCGCCGAGAAAAGCAGGTGGACTGCCGTTATCAGAAATGCCCCGAAAATCATCAGGTCGGCTCCGTGCCCGCGTTTGTCGTATATGCGCCCGAAAAGCGGAGTCAGCACGATGCATCCCATAGGCAGTATGAGAGGGAATAGCCCGGCAAGCGTTTCACTGACACCGAATTTGGCCGTCATCATGCCTGTGGAATATTTCAGGAATGGATTCACGGCGGCATAGAACAGCAGGCACAGGAAAGCTATCATCCAGAAAGCCGGGTTTTTGATGACCTGTACGATGTCCCTGAAATGGAATTCGTCTTCAGGCGAGGACGTATTTTCCCTAATGCCGTTTTCCGCTATCTGTCTGTCGAGCCTCTTGTCGTAGACGCTGTAGAAAAGGAAAGCGACCAGACCGATGCAGAGCAATACGAGACCGATGAGTACGGCTATCCCGACATTCCCTCCGGCAGCCTTGACTATGACAGGAGTCGCCCCGTATGCTATGCCCGTTCCCAGACGGGCCAATGCGAGCTGCAGCCCCATGGCCAGTGCCATTTCATAGCCGACGAACCATTTGGCAATGGCTTTGGTAGCCGTTATTCCGGCTATTTCGGCCCCGACTCCATATATTCCGATACCGATGACCGCCCAGAAGACAGGTGTCCTCATTCTGGCTCCGAGGAAGGAACTGCAGCCGATTTCGGCCCCCGAGCCTGTCAAAGCCCGCAGGTCGAAAAGAGACCAGGTCAGCATACCTATGCCTGCCACCATCAGCAGGCAGGACATGATGCCGGTGAACCGGATTCCCATCTTGTCGAGGATCAGTCCGCCGAAAATCAGCATGAGGAGGTAGACGTTGAAAATAGAGTAGGCTCCCGCGAGATTGTCGTACTCGACCTGGGTCACGGCATAGCCGGACTGGTCCATCAGGGTCTTCTCTACTGAAAATATGTTGTCGGATGCTATGTATGCCGCGAACATCACGAATGAAATGATGAGCAGCATGCCCCATCTTGTCTTTTTGCTGTCTCTGAGCAGTCTGAAAGCCTTTGTCATTTTCTTCTGTCCTGTGTAAACGTCTGTTCCTTACCCTTCTATCTCATAATGGTGGCGTCCCTGTCCGGTCCCAGTGAAATGATTCTGATAGGGACTTCGAGATAGTTCTCCATGAAGGCGATATAGTTCCTGAATTCTTCAGGAAGCTCTTCCTCGCTGCGGCATCCTGTCAGATCCGTATTCCAGCCCTTGAATTCGGTATATACCGGTTCGACTTTCGCGAAAGTATCGAACGGAACCGTGGCGGATTCTTTGCCGTCCACCCTGTACGAGGTGCAGACCTTGATGGTCTCGAATGAATCCAGACAGTCGGACTTCATCATTATCAGGTCGGAAACTCCGCTTATCATCACTGCATACTTGAGAGCCACGAGGTCAAGCCAGCCGCATCTGCGCGGTCTTCCGGTGACGGCGCCGAATTCGTTGCCGATTTTCCTGAGTTTCTCTCCCGTCTCGTCGAAGAGTTCCGTAGGGAACGGACCGCTGCCGACACGTGTGCAGTATGCCTTGAAGATGCCGTAGACATGTCCGATTTTGGACGGCGGTACGCCCAGACCGATGCAGGCGCCGGCACATGCTGTGGATGAAGACGTTACGAAAGGATATGAACCGTAGTCTATGTCAAGCATGGAACCCTGTGCCCCTTCTGCCAGAATGGCCTTTTCTTTCAGCTGGCTGTTGATGAAGTACTCGCAGTCGATCATCATGAATTCCTTGAGGTATTCCACCGCAGCGAAAAACTCGGCTTCTTCGGCATCGGGATCGCATTCGAACTGCATCTGGGACAGCATTCTGACATGTCTGTCCTTCAGTTTCGCGTACCTGTCCCTGAAATCCGGGGTCAGGATGTCTCCGACGCGGAGTCCGTTGCGGCTGACCTTGTCCGTATAGGTCGGGCCGATGCCCTTGAGGGTGGAACCTATCTTTCCCTTGCCCATGGCGGCTTCATTCGCTGCATCCAGGAGCCTGTGGGTAGGAAGTATGAGATGTGCTTTCTTCGATATCAGGATCCTTTCCCTGACGGGAACTCCGGTAGCCGCGATGTTCTCGCTTTCCTTTCTGAACGTGATGGGATCGAGGACTACGCCGTTTCCGATGATATTGACGGCATCCTTTCTGAATATTCCTGACGGTATCGACCTCAGGACAAAGCTTTTCCCTTCGAAATGGAGTGAATGTCCGGCGTTGGGGCCGCCCTGAAAGCGGGCGACTATCGGATAATTCCCGGCCAGAACGTCGACTATCTTGCCTTTGCCTTCATCTCCCCACTGGAGTCCGAGTACAACATCTAACTTCATGATATTATTCCGTTTACTTTGTTTTATGTGTTTTCAGCAGCATTCCGCAAGTCAGAAAGGAAGGTCATCGTCTGCATCGCCCGGTGCGGGAACTTCCTGAATCGGGCGGACTGTTTCCTGTACTGGCCTTACATTGGTTTCCTGCCTTTCGGGAGCCCTTCCGAGTAGCTGCAGATTTTCCGAGATGATTTCCGTGGATGTCCTCGAATTTCCGGATTTGTCCGACCAGGTTCTCGTCCTCAGCCTGCCTTCCACATACAGTTGGGTGCCTTTCCTGACGTATTTTTCCACCAGGTCAGCCGTTGCCCGCCACGTTACGACACTGTGCCATTCGGTGATTTCCCGGATGTTGCCGTCCCTGTCCCTGTATTTTTCAGAGGTGGCAAGACGGAATGTGGCGACTTTCGAATTGCCTTCAAGATACCTTACTTCCGGGTCTTTCCCGACGTTCCCTATCAGCATCACCTTATTCAACGACATAATTTCCCAGTTTCAAAACAGCCGCGCAAGTTATGCAAAAATTTTCAGATAACCTTGCACATTTCCCCAAAGTCCGGATTTTCTCCGGTAAATATCCTGAATCCGGTCAGGGCCTGATAGAGGAGCCAGCGTTTTCCGGAAACGTATGTTCCTCCGTTTTCCGCCAGCGACAGAATCTTTTCCGGGGTGAATGACGGGTTCTTGTAGTTGGCTTCAAGTACGATTTTACCTTGGCCGCCGTAATATCCGGCAGGCATGTTTTCGAGTTCCGGAATGCTTCCCGGTATAGTATATATGACAAGGTCGCTTTCTTTGAAAACTTCTCTGAAGTTTTCGATATTTGCGATTCCGAAACCGTATTCAGGTATATCCGACATTATCCGGACGGCCTTTTCGACCGACCTGTTCATCAGCGTGGTCCTGTAGCCGAGCGATGCCGCAGCTGCAGCCGCAGCCCTTCCTGCTCCTCCGCATCCTGCTATCAGGGCGGCGGGAATGTGTCCGTGGTATTTTTTCAGGATTTCCCCTGCAGGGGCGAAGTCGAGTCCGTGAATGCGGAAATATCCGGCTCCTCCATCGTAAGGAAATACGGCGTCGAGGATGGACAGTATGATTCCGTAATAGTCGGTATTCCAGGCCGAAATGCCGTCATTGCCCTTAAGCAGGAGGTTGGCGGCGCCGATTGTGGCGCATGTGCCTGATTTGGCGTTGGCTCGCGCGAATGCGTCCAGTTTGAAGGGTGCGGTGACGTTGATTCCTTCGTATCCGTCGATAAAGGCGGCGTATGCAGCCTCGAAATCGCTGTTTTCTATAAGGTCGTATCTGTATCTCCCGTGATAGCCGGCCTCGAAAAGTGCCGGGCTTTTCGACGTGGAGATGGGGTTTCCGATCAGTCCGAATTTTTTCATTGTCACGTATGTTGGTCAGTAGTGGTTGCTGTGCGGTCCTGTCCTCCATAAATCATAAGAGGGAACTGCGTTGTCTTACGGCTTCGTACAGCAGGATGGCTGCCGAGACCGATACGTTCAGGGAGTCGAGCTGCCCGAGCATGGGTATTCTTATATGCGCGTCCGCATTTTCTCTCCAGATACCGGTCAGCCCGGTGGATTCCGTACCCGTAACTATGGCCGTGCCGCAGGTCATATCAGTGTCGTAATAGAGTTTGGAATCCTGCAGCTGGGCCGTGAGAATCCGTATGTTATGGCGTTTCAGCCATCCGATGACTTCTTCCGAGCCGGCAGCAACGGTCTGTACCGTGAATACGGCTCCGATGCTGGCCCGGATGAGATTCGGGTTGTACAAATCCGTCAGCGGGTCGCAGATTATCACTGCATCGGCACCGGCAGCATCTGCGCTGCGCAGTACGGCACCGAGATTGCCGGGTTTCTCCACGCTTTCCAGCACCATTATCAGAGGATTCCCGGTCAGATGCAGGCTGTCAAGAGACCTGTCTTTCCATTCTACCTCAGCAATTATGCCTTCCGTGCCCCCTCGGAAGGCTATTTTTTCATACAGTTCCCGAGGCACTTCGACGATATTGGGAAGTCGCGGGGTGTCCGGCGGGCAGACACCTGCATTGCCGCCGGAGGCGGTGCCTGTATCGGGAAAAATGGCATCGAATTCTGTCCGGGCGAGTATCTCGGGGCATACGAACAGAGTCCTGACTGCAAATCCTGCCCGGATGCAGTGTCCCAGTTCCCTGCGGCCCTCCACGACGAAAAGCCCGCGCTCACGTCTCAGCCTGGATTTTTCCTGAAGCGCAAGCAGTTCCTTTACCTTCGGATTCTGCGCCGATGTGACTGTTTCTGTTTTCACGTTTCATTATAATGATAGGACTTCAAAATTAAGAAACTGTTTTGAGAAATAGTCGGATTTTGATTATTTTTGACGAATGATGTCATTAGTGTCCACTAAAAAATCATAAAAGTTCTTTGAAAATATTGTAAGTTAGGCAATTACAAGGATAAAATGAGCGCGCCGATTTGAATTTATCTTTGCCAGACTATCGTAGAATGGCATATGAA
>CALVBH010000078.1 GCA_944325765.1 uncultured Bacteroidales bacterium | reverse complement strand
ACTGCAAACAATGAAAACAACTAAAAGATAGCAATACTCTATAAAACGCTGTAATAAAGTGATTTTCTTTTCACTTGTTTGGATGTTGTTTTCATTTCATACCTTTACATTATAAATCTGGTAAATTTCATTGTGCCAAGGATAAGCAATACAGACACTCATCACCGTGTTTCGTTATGTATCGTTCGATATATACCGGCGGTGTGGGGTATTGTTTATCGGCACAAGGGCTTACCAGAGCCTCGATTCGATAAACGGAAACTCCACACTTTCTTTTTGTCGGAAAGTCTGGGCAGATGTATGATTTTAAACAAATGATTCAGTTATGACATTACATGAAGCTATGGCGTATGTCCTTGGAGAGGCGGGCCGTCCGATGACGCGACAGGAATTGGCGGATGCCATCAATGAGCAGGGACTGTATCAAAGGGGTGACGGTAATCCGTTGCCCGCCAGCCAGATTGGAGCAAGGGCGAAAAACTATCCTCAACTTTTTGTCAAGGTCGGCAGCAAAATAGGTTTGGCATGAATTGGGGTTTCACAGGCGATGATATGGAAGGGTGTCTGATGTTTCTTGCAGCTGCACTGAAACTGGCAGAATATCTGATGCTTATAATTGTCATAATGTACTTCGCGGGATATTGTAGCGGAATGTAGATAAAAACACCGGGATGGCTGCTATCGATATTATCAAATGGGAAGTCAATGACAAGGACTTCTGTCACAAATACCCGTCGGACAACATAAGTATGGGGTCGCAACTGGTAGTGTATCCGGGCCAGACCGCATTCTTTGTGCGGGGCGGGAAGATATGTGACGGTTTCGGACCCGGGACTTACACCATCCAGTCGGACAATATCCCCATACTGGACAGTCTGATTAATGTGCCGTTCGGTTCTGCCGGCAATGACGGCGGTACAGGAAAATCCAAGTCACCGTTCAAGGCGGAAGTCTGGTTTGTCAGCGGGATTGCAAGACTGGATTTCAAATGGGGGACTCCGGTGACAATGCAGCTGGAAGACCCGAGGTATAACATCATAGTTCCGGTGAGTGCTTTCGGACAGTACGGCATCAGAATAAGTGAACCGAGACTTTTCCTTGAATCGCTTATCGGAAATATGCCCGGTTTTGCCGCCAGCCAGATTGAAGCCTATGTCAAAGGAAAGATGCTTGCCCGTCTTAATGGAATCATTGCGCATAAAATAGCTGAGGACGGGGTATCCATACTTGACATCAACTCCCGCCTTGCAGAAATGTCCGATGCTTGCCAGAAGGCTCTGAACCAGACTTTTTGCGCTTACGGAATATCGATAGTGGAATTCTCTGTCATATCCGTTTCTGTCCCGGATGACGACCCGAGTGTGGTACGGCTGAAAGAAGCTAAGGATATGGCTGCCCGGATACGCATAACGGGTAGGGACATATATCAGATGGAGCGTTCTTATGATGTTCTGGAGAAAGCAGCCGCAAATGAAGGGAACGGAGGCCAGATGCTGTCGATGGGTGCCGGGCTGGGAGTGGGTATAGGCGTAGGGAATATTATGGGCAATATGGCAGGTGCGCACCTTGATTCGGGGCTTCAGAATCCTCCGCCTGTCTTTGACAAGACATATCATATTTATGTGGATGGGCGGCAGATCGGAGGTTTGTCGGCAGAAGCCGTTATGCAATATGTGAAAAGCGGAAAGGCTGATATGACCACTCTCGCCTGGACATCGGGAATGAAGAGCTGGGCTGCACTTGGAACTTTCCCCGAATTCGGCAGGATGTCCGGTTTCGATACGGATGTGCCCACGCCCGTGCCTGGCGTTGAATAACTGCCGATATTTTTCGGCCTGACGTCAAACAAGGATTGATTTATGATTTATGGAGAACCCTGATTTCAATAAAGACAAGCGCCGCACCGGTATGCTGGTACTGGTCGCAGGTGCCATATTCCTTGCAGTCAATTCTGCTATGGGAATGCTGCTGTCGGCATACGGACTGTTTAACGTGTGCTTGACGGATGCCATTATCGTCTTGACCACTGCGCTCATTTTCATTTCGGTAAGAAGCCGCCTCAAGACAGCATTCAGGATATCGCTGCCTCTCGTATTTTCCCTGTTCGGATCGGTACAGTTTGCCGCCGGGATTTTTTCTCCTGCAAAAGCGGAAGATAATTTTGTCCTGGCAGGAATACTCGTCACTATTGTTGCGGAGGTGATAATTCTTCTTGTAACATTGCATTTTACGAAACCGGATTGACCGTATGGCAGGGAAAATCATAAGATGCAGGTCATGCGGCGCACCCGTTTCTTCCGATGCCGACCGATGTGAATTCTGCGGTTCGTCGGTAAAGGATATGCTTGCCGGTGCTTCTCAGGAAAAGATAGACGGCAAGACTTCGTCGAACAGTGTCGGTAAAAGGGTGGTCAAGGCTTTGAAAAGTATCGGACAGGCTCCGTATGAGGTGGTCTGCGAAGGATGCAGGGACGAAAATTGTGATGAATGCGTCAGAATTTTCAATTATCTGCTTGACAATCCTCAGTACAGGAAATGGGATATCGGGGTCGTAGACATATTCCACAAAAAGACGTTGCTGGCCAGGACATACCTCGATGAGTCAGGATTCATTGTCCTGATCAGGCTGACCGACAGTTATATGAAGGCTCAGTTCAGGAACTGGAAGTCGAAGCGGAACTTTGTCAAAAGCCAGAACGTTATGCCGGTCCGGGTTCACGATGGAAACGGGATGCCATCTCATTTTGACTATAACGTGTTTGACTACGAATGTATGTCCCGCACTAAGGATTATGCTGCTCTTGCGCAGGTCATTGATGATTTTATCGACAATGTGGCAGGCTTCCGGCACAGCGATGTGCGGGTCGTGAAATTGAAGGAGACACGGGAAGAGATGATCGGCGTGGAGGTCGCAAAAGATACGGAGAACGGCTCTTGGACGAACTCTCCTGAAGCAGAAGTCGGGAAAGGGCCTTCTCTTGTAGCCGTGGTAGTCAGGAGGGCGGCAGTATGCTTGCTTCTGATTCTCATTATGATTATACATTATTATCTGACTCATTAGAAACTGTTTTTTGAAACGTACAAATTAAATTTGATTATGGAATTCAGAACATTGGAAAATCTTGTGGAGGCAGGGTTCGAGGGATTCGTCCCTGTGTCACAGTTGAAATCAGGAGGCATTTATGCAGATGGAGACAGGCAGGCTGACGCCGATCTTGACCGACCGGGCGTGTATATGGTTGTCAGGAAGGACGACTCGGAGCCTGCTTTCGTTCCGGAAGGAAGCGGCGGACATTTCAAGGGAAAGAATCCGAATGTTCCTATAGATGAATTGCGAGCCAACTGGGTCAAGGACACCTGCGTCGTTTATATAGGAAAGGCCGGCGGAGGGTCATCAGGGGCAACCTTGCGCAGAAGGATAAGCCAATATATCCGTTTCGGCTCGGGAGAGCCTGTCGGACATTGGGGCGGACGCTATATCTGGCAGCTGGAGGATGCGGACAATCTGCTGTTTTGCTGGCGTCCGGCAAAGTATGCCGGCAACAGGCTTGAAGATGCCGGTGAGCTGGAATCGGAACTGATATCGGAATTCAAGGCCAGCTATGACGGTCAGCGCCCGTTCGCTAATCTCAAGGATTAAATAATATGAAAAGATATATGAAAAATAAGTTGGAATATTCGAGTCTGTTGGACAATATAAATGAGGTCAATATTTCAACTGCAAATAATGTTGCCGGTCAGATCGCAGCCAAAGTCAAGGAGAGGCGGCAGGAACTGGGATTGACCAAGACGGAGATGGCTTTCAGGGCTGGAGTGAAATACACGCATTACTGCAGGTTCGAGCAGACAGGAGAAATACCGTTTAAAGAGCTTCTTCAGATTGGCTTTGCCTTGAACGCACTTCCCGATTTCGACAATCTGTTCGCAAGCAGGCAATATAAGTCATTGGATGAAGTCCCGACGGAACTGCAGGATATTCCTAAAAGCCGAAAAATCAACGATGATAACGGAGACTATTTTACTTATCAGCAATATGTGATGACGGAGATAGCCCGGTGTATTGAATGTGACATTGCAAGGGCTTTGCGCCCGAAGCCTGCTACAGTTCATGAAGATTATTGGGGTATTATCTCCTTTGAGATTCATAAAACAAAAGTGACTATAATGTTTTTCCCCCAATATTTCAAAAGTCTTAAGGAAGCGGAGTCATATCTTGCAAGTCAATATAATGTTGTCAAGTCAGACTATAAGGAAGTCTGCCCTGAGAATAGCTGGAAAATTTTTGAAGACACTGTCGTTTTTCAATCTATGGATACGGCCGGAACATCAGATGATGAGCAGATTCCTGTCCTGCATTCAATCCGTCATTATACTTATGATCGTTATCCGTTTGATGCGCTGGTCTTGACTGATGAGACGATAGAGACGATGAAGGAAGCCTACCGGCAGATTCGTGTTGCCGGGATATATGTCAATTGTGTGGACTGGATGATGACTGTCTATGACAGAAGGGATTTAGAGGCAAAACAAGAAGATGCTTTGCATAAAAGGCTTAAGGATGAACTTGCAGCCTTTGACAAGGAATTCAAAACGAAGAACTGGACAGAATCGAGATAGTGTATGGATAAACGAAACGCGGAATATATGCCAGTTTATTAAGCAAAACTTTTCCTATCTTTGCGCCGCTCCGGAACGGGATGGATCCGTTTCTTCCGGAAACCGATGTTGTGAAAATGGGAAAGCACTCTGCAAAGGAATGGATTGGAGCCGTGAGGCCGTGGTCGTTTCCGGCATCTGCAATGCCGGTCATAGTTACATTGGGCTATCTTTTCGCCGGCCATAGGGATGTGGCCTGGGTGAACGGAATCTGGGCGTTGCTTAATATTGTGGTATTCCATTCCGCCGGCAATACGTGGAGCGACTGGTTTGACTACAGGAAAGGCGTCGATGCTGAAGATACCTTCGGTGTCAGGACTCTGACTTCAGGTATGTTCTCCCCGAAGGAAATCCTGGCTCTCTCGCTTTCCCTGCTGGCAGTGGCGGTGGCAGGCGGTATCGGACTGTGGCTCAGGACAGGAATGCCGCTCCTGTATATCGGCATCGCTGGCGCACTGTGCTCCCTGCTTTATCCTTTGCTGAAATACAATGCCCTTGGAGACATCGTGATATTCGCTGCCTATGCCTTGCTCCCGGCTGTCGGTACGGTCTACGCCTGCACGTTGCAGATGGATTGGAATGTCCTGTACATAGCTGTACCCGTCGGGCTTGTCACGGTGGCCATCCTGCACGGCAACAACACGCGGGACATACGCACGGACAGGAGGGCGAATATCCGCACCTTTGCTATGAATGTAGGGGCGAAAGCCTCCATCTGGATATATTGTTTCGAGATTCTTGTCCCTTTCCTGTGGATTAGCATAAGTGTGGCCGTCGGGATTCTCCCGGTCTGGTGCCTGCTTGTCTGGGCGGCAATATTTCCTGCGCTGAAGAACGCCCGCACGGCTTTCGCGTTCTTCGAAAACGGCCCTTCGGCCATTTCCGGCCTTGACCAGGCCACAGCGCAGCTTCAACTCGTATTCAGCGCTATGCTTGCGCTCGCCTTTTTTGTCTCAGGACTCCTCGTCTGAACTGTCCCGCTATGAAATCTTCGTCAGCCGGACGGCTTGTCTTTTCAGTCCTCCTCGCATTCGTGCTCTGGTCCGTGATGTTTTCCCCTTGGACTGCTCCCTATGTCAGCTTCTGGGCACTGATGTCGTGTTCTGCTGTAATCCTGAGCTGCCTTTCTTTCCTGTTCAACCCGGGATGGTGGCGGCATCTGCACTTCAGCCCTGCAGACATCTTCGCCGGTGCGGCGATAGCGGCAGTGCTGTGGTGTGTCTTCTGGATCGGGGACAGGCTGTCTTCGATGCTTTTCGATTTCGCACGTCCTCAGGTGGATGCCATTTACGGAATCCGGTCGGGAGCATCGCCGTGGTTGCTGTCGGCTCTGATGCTGTTCCTGATAGGTCCGGCGGAAGAGATATTCTGGCGGGGCTATGTCCAGCAGTCCCTGTCCAGGCGTTTAGGAAAGAATGCCGGTTTTGCGGTCGCCACCGTACTCTATGCTGCCGTGCATATGGCCTCGTTCAATTTTATGCTTGTGATGGCCGCTCTCGTTGCCGGGACTGTCTGGGGTGCGCTGTACAGGTTCTTTCCAGATCGTTTTGCGGCAATTATCGTCTCGCACGCCCTCTGGGACGCCGCCGTCTTCATCTGGTTCCCTATTTGACGATTCGGGATTTCAGGGAAATCCGTAACGTCGGTCAGGCGGATATATCTGGCTCAGAATATCGTAAGTCCGCCTGACCGACGTTAATATTGATAAAATTGTTGAAAATTAAAATATTATCAGTATATTTGCAGCCCCAAAGTTTGGGGAAAGGAAACATAAATTAAAGATTTACAATCATTTATGCCTACAATTCAACAATTAGTTCGCAAAGGACGCGAGGTCATTGAAGTAAAAAGCAAGTCCCGCGCGTTGGATGCATGCCCTCAGAGAAGGGGCGTATGCGTGCGTGTGTATACTACCACGCCTAAGAAACCTAACTCAGCAATGCGTAAGGTTGCCCGTGTCCGTCTGACCAACTCCAAAGAGGTCAATGCGTACATCCCGGGAGAGGGACACAACCTCCAGGAGCACTCTATCGTGCTTGTAAGGGGAGGCCGTGTGAAGGATCTTCCAGGTGTGCGTTACCACATCCTTAGGGGCGCTTTGGATACCGCAGGTGTAGAAGGCAGGACCCAGTCCCGTTCTCTCTACGGAGCGAAGAGGCCAAAGGCAAAAGCCGCTAAGAAGTAATTTTAATTTCACCTTTAATTTTCTACAACAATGAGAAAAACGAAGCCTAAGAAGA
>CALVBH010000077.1 GCA_944325765.1 uncultured Bacteroidales bacterium | reverse complement strand
TTCTGTTGCGACCTGTAACGTTTTGGGGTGATTTTGCGCCAGGTCGAGGGTATTCTGTTGCGACCTGTAACGTTTAGCGGGGATTTTGTGACAGGTCGAGGGTATCCTGCTGCGACCTGTAACGTTTTGGGGCGATTTCGTGACAGGTCGTGCGATAGAAAGAAGTGCGAAGAAATTATTATTGCAATTAAACGTGTAATTCGAAATAAAACGGATACTTTTCCCTTTCTTTACAAAAAAATTATGAACTATTACCATATTTGTACTGAAGGAGCGAAAGATAATGTCATCTTTCGGGATAATGAAGATTATATCGCTGCAATGAATTATATTGCAATAACTTGCTGCGAACGGAAAGTGACGCTTCTGGCGTTTTGTATCATGTCCAACCATTTTCACTTTATTGTAAGATCAGAATTCGCGGAAGCCCAGAAATTCATTGTATCTATCAAGCGCAGATGTTCGTTGAAATATTGGAAAAAATATTCGGAGACAAGAGTATTGTCTGGATCCAGACATCCAATAAATATTAAGGAAATTTCTGATGTAGAATACCTTAAATCGGCCATAGCTTATGTTTTGAGAAATCCTTTGAAAAATATGGGAGAATTGGCCTGGGCATATCCGTGGAGCAGTGTGAGCGCGTATTTTAATGGAATTTTGGTGCATGCTCCGGCAGATATGTTGAAAGACAATAGCCGGAGAAAAAATATGAAAGTTCTTCACAGTCATTTTGATGCAAAAGGTACGGCGTTGAGTGTCAATCGTTATGGCTATATCCCGCCTGTCGAATATGTCGCTAAAAATATAGTTGAATCTATTTTCGTGACGCCTAAATCATTGCTTTATTTTATGAATAAGGACGTGGACGCTGAAATGGATATTGAATTTACATCGTTAAAACGTAAGATGGTAACCAGCGATACCCGGATTTTAAATCTCTTGCCATCGCTTCTTCAAGATAATTTCGGGGTCGGAGCAGTAGATGCTTTAAGTGTAAAGCAAAAATATTCATTGATGAGAATTCTGCGGCAAAATTTCAATTCTTCACCAAAGCAAATAGCTCGGATACTTCGGATTAATCCTGAAATCATCAAGTAACTTGTTTGCGAGTAATGTAACTCGCAATGTTTTTGTCGGTAGCGAACAATTTTATTGCGCCAGGTCAATGTAATTAGTCGCGTATGCATAAATAATTTGGAAAATACGTTAGTAAAGATAAAATTATTTGTAGGGATAAAATTTTATCCCTATACTTGTGTCAGAAATATGAAGGGGTATGCCTACAATATTCGAAATTTTCGGATTGCGTTTTTTCTTTTTCTCTGATGACCATGCTCCCATACATGTTCATGTAGTAAAAGAGGATTACGACGCTAAGATAGAGATTGAGCCTGAAATAAGATTAGTCTACAATCACGGGTTGAAAGCAAAAGACCTGAAAAGGGCGATGATGCTTGTAGAAATGTATAAGGATGATATTATAGACGTCTGGAAGAGATACCATTAATATATACGAGTATGGAAACAATAAAGAATATCTGGTTTGATAATGGACGCATTTATATGTTGTCCAGCGAAGACAAGTTGTACAGCCGTCCTTTGGAAGCGTACCCTGTACTGAAAGATGCGTCAGACGCGGAGCGGGCGGAGTATACCATATTTATGAGAGGAGAGGCAGTGCGTTGGCCGTCCCTTGACGAAGATATTCACATATCAGGCTTCTATGACAATACTGAGCCTGAGTACGACAATGAGATAGCTCGTATTTTCAGAAAGTTTCCACAGTTGAATGTTTCGGAAGTCGCACGTAACCTCGGCATAAACAAGAGTTTGCTTGCCAAGTACATCTATGGCATAAAGAAACCGAGTGATGAAAGGGTAGCTGCGATAAAAGAGGCTCTGCATACGTTGGGTAAGGAACTTGTCGCAATCTGAAATAAGTTAAAGGAAAAGATTTTTTATTGCGACCTGTAACGTTTTGCGGGGATTTCGTGACAGGTCGAAGGTATCTTGCTGCGACCTGTAACGTTTTGCGGCGATTTCGTGGCAGGTCGAGGGTATCTTGCTGCGACCTGTAACGTTTCGCGGGGATATTGCGACAGGTCGAAGGTATTTTGCTGCGACCTGTCACGTTTTGCGGCGATTTCGTGACAGGTCAAGGGTCACACACACAGGTCACAAGGTACGCGATGCGATAGAGAGGCGTGAGACAGCCAGCCGCCTATCAATTATTCCGGAAAATCGCACAATACAATCCGCGAGAACGCAGGAATAATCATCGCGCAAAAAGCTCCGATAGTGTGGAAGCACAAATTTTTGATAAAAATATTTGATTTTGAATAAATAAATGTAACTTTGCAAATAATGTGTGCGTACACGCACGAATACACAAAAACACACCCAAAAAACACTAAAAATACACCGAGATACACCACGGAAAACACACTGAACGTATCTACCCATACACAAAATTGCTCCGGCCCACGCACTTGCACAAGAATAACAAAACAGCCACAAACCACGCAGCCGGCACTTGACAAATACGGGAATTGAACAGAACTAATTGACGAAACGACAATAGCCAATAAATCAGCAGCCAACCAAATACTTTCGGGAAAGGCGGCGGATTCAATCAGAAAGACTTATGAAGAAAAACATTTGTATTGCAGCAATAGCAGCACTCGGAATTGCAGCAGGCTGCACCAAAGAAGCATCTGACATCACTCCTGAGTCGGGGGGGGGTGGAGGCTTTTCTATAACTGTCAGTGCTCCAGCGACTAAAACCGTATTTGACCCTCAGACATACGCCGTCACATGGGAACAGGACGATGAACTCGGCGTCTATATTGTCGGCGGAAGCGAAGCCGGCCTTTACAAATTCACCAACGTCTCCGGCAATACATTCAGCTGCCCGGAATTCACTCCGGATGCCGGAACATTATACAGTTACTACGTTCTTTATCCTTACCACGAAGACTTTACAGTCACTGACGGAAAATCAAACGCTGTAGTCAACATCTTATCCGGCCAGCAGATCCTTCCCGGTGATGCAGGCCATATAAAGACCCCTCTCTTCGGTGTCGCCCAATCCTCCGGAGCGGAAACTCCGTCAGTATTGCTCAAGCACGCAGCTTCCGTAATAAGAATCAATATAGAGAATAATTCAGGCTCAGCGCTTTCCGTTTCAGAAGTAGGCCTGGTATCTTCAGATCCCGACGCAATAATGTCCGGGACTTTCTCCCTTAATTTCATTACTGGCAGCCTGACTCCGTACGGTACACAGAACAGCTCCGTGACGGAATTGCCTGAATCCAAAACTATTGCGAACGGATCTTCGGCAAATTTCTTCGTTGCCGTCGCTCCTTTTGCCGCATCTGATCTTAGTGTGACGGTAAACGGCGATAAACTCAGAAAGACCTCCGAGACCGGCTTCGACTTCAGAGAAGGTTGTGTTTACTCGACATCTGTCCTCTATGATGAGGTGCCGCTGTCGCGGACAATAGAGGACCCGAATGTTTTTGCCGCCATCATCGAACTCGATGCCAGCCGGAATTATATAACAGTATCTGTCGACGGGACAAAATACTATGTATGTCCTGAAAGCGGAGAATTCAGGGACGGCGAACCTGTCCCCGTGACTCTCAGCGTAGTGCCGGGCGTGCGGTGGATTTTTACACAACCCGACAGTTACAGAATAGTTTACGACAGGACTGCAGAATCATTGACGATGTATTCGTCTGCACATGAATTCAACAATCCGAAGATTATCGATTTCTGGTATGAAAACAATGAGGGGACCGGATGGTATCTGAGCAAGACGATGTCACCGGGACTCTATTACATCAGGACCAATACCGGTTGGGATTCATGGGCAGGCAAAGGGTATTCTTTTGAAGCCTCGCTTGCTGACCCTTATGTCCTGATATGTTCGGACAAGGTTTCCATATCAATAGACAAGTCGAATAAACAATTCAATATCAAGTTAGGTCTTTATCTGTCGGAATTCGAGATTCTTCAGGAAGGTACGACAGGCGAAAGCCCTGTTGATGCCAAAATAACACCGTTTTCATCCAAATGTTATGCTCTTATACCTGCGGATGCCGATCCGACTACGTTGTTACGCGATATAGAAGCCGGTGTATGGATGCCGATGACCGGGGCGGTGGATAATGATACCAGATGGCATTTCCCTGAGGACCGGATATTCGATTTCGGCCAAATCATTATTGACCTTCGGAACGGAAGAATCCGTTTCGATGCGGTAGAATAAACGTGACCATTGAATTAACCATTAAATATTATTTATCATGAACGAAAAATTGATTTATGAATCACCGGCATTGACAGAGTTCAATGTGACGGTAGAAGCAGGTTTTGCCGCAAGTACGTTGTTCGAGCTTCCTGGAATGGAAGATGGCGGATCATTTTAATTTGAGGAGGAACGACTTATGAAGAAAATTGTTTATCTCGCTGCGGTAGCGGCACTCGGATTTGCTGCAGGCTGTACTAAGGAAGCATCTGACATTGCTCCTGAAACAGGAGCAACATTTTCCATAACTGTCAGTACACCGGCTACTAAGACTGTGTTCGACGGAGCTACATACGATGTGGCATGGGCTGACGGCGATGCACTCGGCGTCTATATTGTAGGTGGTGACGAAGCAGGCATCTACAAATTCACCAAGGATTCAGGTAAGGATAATTCATTCTCTACCACTGATTTCACTCCGGTAGAGGGCGTGGAATACACTTACTATGTCCTTTACCCTTATGATGCGAATTTCACTGTTACAGAGGGCAAGTCCAGCGCTGTAGTGAAGATTTCCGCCAGCGATGCGCAGTCGGATCTCAATGTTGCCGGTCACATTGCGACTCCTCTTTACGGAACCGCCACTGCAGAGGGTACTGCCGTTCCGGAAATCAAGTTGAACCACGCAGCTTCTGTCATGAAAATCAATGTGGCCAATTATTCCGGTGCCGAACTGGCAATATCGAAAGTAGGCCTCTTGTCCATCGATGAGTCTGCTGTCATGGCCGGTACGTTCTCGATAGATTTCGCTACCGGTGAACTTACTGCATCCGAAGTTTCCAATGAGGCCGTTGTGACTCTCGATGCCAAAACTTTGGCCAATGAAGCTTCTGCCGATTTCTATGTCGCAGTCGCCCCGTTTGCTACGACTGCAGATCTTTCTGTAGTAGTCAATGATGATGAATTCGAGAAGAATGGAGTAAGCTATGACTTCAATGCCGGATCTGTTTACAAGACTGCTGTGACTTGCGGTACTCCTGAAGTTGCTGTCGAGGTTGCAGGTGCAACATCTGGTGCTCTTACTCAGACTCTCGAAGATGAGAATGTATATGCAAATCTTCTTTCTATTTCAGGCGAATTCGATATTGCCGTCCAGTTTGGAGATAGCAAATATTATCTCTGCCCTGCAGATGCTACATTCCAGGATGGCGAGGCTGTGAAGGTTTCCCTGAAGAAGACTGCCGAGACTCATTGGTCATTACCTGAGGCTGAAGGTGAGTACAGGCTTGTTTATAACAAACTTGACGGTACTCTTACTATTTATTCGCCGGAGAATGAGTTCAATGATCCGTATGTTATGAGGTTCAATTATGCATTCTCTACTGATAGAGTATTGTCAAGAACAGTTACATCTGGTGAATATTATATATATTTGAATAATGGAGATGATGGCTGGAGAGCCAGGTATCCAATTAATTTCAATACTTCTCTTGCTGATCCTTGGATTCTTGTGATGGAAGAGGGTAAAACATTCAAAGTCCCAGCGGGTGGTGGCTTTAATGTGAAATTGGGATGGCTCCTTACACATTTTATATACGAGGATAAAGGAACTTCAGGAGACGATCCGGAAAACGATGATAAAGGTGAAGGTAGTGCAAACTTCACATCCCGCGTGGCGGCTTTTTCTCCAGGTAGAGAAGCTGACGTTGATCTCAATCCAAATGTTTGGATGCCTATGACACCGATTGTTTCCAATAAAAGGTGGAAACCATCAGAAGCAGTTACGGTGAGCAAGCTTGTCATTGATATTAGAAATAGTAGGATTTTTGTTGGAATTGCAGAATGATTTTCAGTTCCGGACAATAAAGTTAGATTTGATAATATCTGTTCCGACAGATTAGCAGTCTGCCGGAACAATGCACAACCGGATTCCAAATCCGTTTGACCAAAATAACCTCTTAATGGTGGTTGCAGCTGCGTTGTCAGGATATTTCCTGCTTCGCAGCTGCTTCTTTTATCTGCTTTTCTCCTCCGCTGCGACCTGTCACGTTTTGGCGGGATTTCGTGACAGGTCGAGGGTATTCTGTTGCGACCTGTTACGTTTTGTGGCGATTTCGTGACAGGTCGCAGACGGGATACAAGTCCGCCTGAGGAAAGCTGCGAGCGATGAAAAAAACGGTGCGATTGAAAATAAATTTGTACTTCCGGAAAAGTTGCGTATTTTTGTAGAAAATGTGTTCGTACACATCGAGTTGCTAATAACCGAAAACAATAGAAATCCGAAAATATGAAAAAAATCCAACTCCTCACATGTGCGATTTCAGCCATGACTTTCATCTCCGCACAGCCGGCACTTTTTGCGAATCCTTCAGCCGCGACACAATCCGAGGCGAATCCTTCAGCCGCAGCCTCGTCTGTCGAGTCGTGTTCAGTGCCAGCGTCATCGGCTGCAAGTCACTCAGCCGCAAGCCATTCCGCTGTCACTACTTCAATAGCAGCATTTTCTGTAGCTAACCATTCAGCAGCCAAACCGGCCCTGAAAACAGTAGAATTCACCCCGGATACCGTCCGTGTCCTGGACAACCCGCTGAACGGCTGGGTAATGTACCTTAACCGCGGATGGGACGAAAATTTCTGGGAGAAGCACGGCTATGACAGCATGCCTGCCGACAGCGGCAAGACGACAGTCCGGGTATCAGACTATGCATCAGTAGCTTACCTCAGAACCAGCTGGTCATCCATGGAACCCGAAGAAGGAAAATATTTCTGGACAGATCCCGACAACAGACTCAACAGACTCCTGCAAAGCTGTCTGGACAGGGGAATGAAGCTTGCTTTCCGCATAGTAGTGGACGGCCGCGATCAGGGCGCCAACACCCCTGGATTCGTATTCGATGCCGGAGCGGAATACTACCTTCAGAATCCGAAAAGACAGGACCAGAAAACACCGTTCCCACAGGATCCTGTCTTCAGGAAATATTATGAGAAATTCATCGAAGCCTTTGCCGCTGAATTCAATGACCCGGAAAAGACAGCATTCATCGATGCTTACGGTCTCGGCAAATGGGGCGAAGGCCACAATGTGGCATACGAGCCGGGCAATGTCGTTTCCGACAGTACCGCATATTATAAGGAAAATACCATGGAGTGGATTACCGGCCTCTATGCTAGGACATTCACTGAAATCCCGCTTGTCATAAACTACCACCGCCATATCGGAGCACCTGTCAGCGAAGGCCGTCAGGTAGAGCCGGACAGTGAACATCTCCTGCAGATAGCCATCGACAACGGCTACTGTCTCAGGGCCGACTCATTCGGCATGAACAACCAGGACTGGGGCTACAATGACTGGGAACGCTCATACGTCAAGAAATGGGCATACAAAGTCCCTATAATCATGGAGGGGGGCTGGATAGTCGGACAGCATTCATGGTGGCAGGATCCGGCAGGATACAAGACCCCGAAAGATGTCCGTATCGGTGAGTTCGTGACTTCCAGCGAAGAAAAAGTGAACATGATGGACTTCAGGGCAGGAAAGGAAACCGCTTCATGGTTCAACGATGCGTTCGATTATGTGAAGAAATTCGTATCCGAGGGAGGCTACCGTCTCTATCCGGCAGAAATATCCGCACCCGGGAAAATCAGGAACGGCAAGACTGTTTCCATCAGCCACAGCTGGGCCAATCTCGGCTGGGGATATTGTCCGAACAACATCAAACAGTGGAATTATAAATACAAGGTTGCCTTCGCCCTTCTGGATGCCGACGGCAATGTTGTCGCCAAGTTTGTCGACAATGCTTCCGATCCTTCAAAATGGATCAAGGGCAATGTCACAGCCTATGACTTCGAGTTCGTCCCTGAAAACATCCCGGCCGGGAAATACACCCTAGCCGCAGGCATAGTCGACACTTCGAAGGACGGGATGCCGGTCGGGATAGAACTTTCCCTGCCTGAATCTTCGCTTACTGATGACGGCTGGGCGCCTGTAATGAAAGTTTCGGTAAAATAAATGCGATGAAAACTATATTGACATTGGCCATAACTGCGGTTATGGCTTTGCCTGTCGGAGGTGAAACCAAGTCAGGACCGGAAAGTTCTTCCGTTTTCCTCGAAGCCGAAAGTTTTGCCGATAAGGGAGGATGGGTCGTCGACCAGCAGTTCATGGACCAGATGGGCTCTCCTTACCTTCTCGCACACGGAATGGGAAAACCTGTGGCTGATGCGGTGACTGCCGTGGAAATTCCGGCTGCAGGGGACTGGCATGTGTATGTCAGGACATATAATTGGACTTCTCTGTGGACAGAGAATCCCGGTCCTGGAAAATTCAAGGTGAAGATAGGTAAAAAGACTCTGAAAAATACGCTCGGAAATACCGGCAATGCATGGGAATGGCAGTATGCCGGAAATGTCAGGCTCGGAGCAGGCCGGACTCCCGTCGCTCTCTCCGACCTTACCGGTTTCGAGGGCCGCTGCGATGCAATATATCTGACTACGGACCGTGACAACCTGCCGCCTTCGGACGTGGCCGGTCTCGGAATTTTCCGCAGGCAGATGCTCGGTCTTCCGGAGCCAGACACCATGACCTATGATTTCGTGGTAGTGGGCGGAGGTATCGCCGGGATGTGCGCTGCAGTGGCGGCGGCAAGGCTCGGATGCAATGTCGCCTTAGTCAATGACCGTCCTGTCCTCGGCGGCAATAACAGTTCCGAAGTACGTGTCCACCTCGGCGGCTACTCGGAAGTGGGTCCGAACGAAGGCCTCGGAAGGATGATCAGGGAGTTCGGCCATACCATTAAAGGCAATGCCCAGCCTGCGGCCAATTACGAGGACGGCAGGAAGCAGGCGTTCATCGATTCGGAAGAGAACGTAGACCTGTTTGCCAACTATCATGCAGTGAAGGTGAAAATGGACGGCGACAGGATAGCGGCCGTGTTGATCAAGCATGTCGAGACCGCGGAGGAACACTGGCTCGCGGCTCCGCTTTTTTCGGACTGTACGGGTGACGGCACGATAGGATACCTTGCCGGAGCACATTGGACAGTCGGAAGGGAATCCCGCGACAGGTTCGGCGAGTCTCTTGCCCCTGAAAAGGCCGACAGCATGGTCATGGGTGCATCCGTCCAGTGGTATTCCGTCGAGAAGGACGGCAGGACGAAGTTCCCGGAATTCAGCTACGGCGTAGAGTTCAATGAGCACAACTGCGAGAAAGTGACTATGGGCGAATGGACCTGGGAGACCGGAATGAATCTCGATCAGGTGGAAGATGCCGAAAGAATCAGGGATTACGGCATGC
>CALVBH010000076.1 GCA_944325765.1 uncultured Bacteroidales bacterium | reverse complement strand
TAAAAGTTTTTCAATTCCGATGGCCTGCCATCGTCAGTCCAATATTTTAAAGTACTCCAGTTCGATGAGATTCAATTTATTGAAAATCATCGAATTACCGTTGAGGAGCAGGATAAATGTCCTGCGACGGGCCCCCAGCGAGGGGGCGAATGGGGGTGGCGCCCCTTGAAAAGGGGCTGTCGCCACAGCGACTGGGGTTTAAGAAAAAGTGGGATTTCGAAGAAATCCATAACGTCAGTTCGACGAATTCCTTGGCGCTTAACGACATAAATTCGTCGAACTGACGTTAAACTATCCTCAAATAATCCGGAAGCTCAGGCATGGCTCCGTTCCGAGTGCAGACGAATGCCGACACCTCCACAGCGAAATGATGGGCGTCATACACGCTTTTCCCTTTCAGGATGGAAGCCACGAATGCCGCAGTGAAGGAATCTCCCGCCCCTACGGTATCCACAACATCCACTTTCGGAGTCTCCACGAAGGAAACGTTTCCCGGAGTGAAAACATAACTTCCGTTTACTCCGCAAGTCAGTATCAGCATCTTCAGTCCGTACTTGGCCAGAAGTATCCAGCATTTGTCCTCAAGGTCGATACCGGGATACCCGAACATACGGCTGACCGTAACCAGCTCTTCGTCGTTTATTTTCAATATATTGCATCTCTTCAGACTTTCGCAGAGAATATCCTTGTCATAAAAGTTCTGGCGGAGGTTTATGTCGAATATCTTCAGGATGCCGTCACCCGAAGGCATGTCATCGAGAAAATGCTTTATGGTCTCGCGCGATATGCTGCTGCGCTGCGCCAGAGAGCCGAAACAGACCGCCGTAGTGCGGGAAGCCAGTTCCTTCAGGGCAGGAGTGTAGGGTATGTTGTCCCAGGCGACTCCTTCCTTGATTTCATAACACGGCACACCTGCGCCATCCAGGGTCACCTGTACCGTACCGGTAGGATAATCCACCTCCGTCACATACCTGTCCAGATTCTTCGATTTCAGAATTTCCAGAATTTCCGCTCCGAGCGCATCCTTTCCTACCGAACTGACAGCACTGCTGTCAATACCGAAGCGGGACACATGATAGGCGAAATTCGCCGGAGCTCCGCCCAGTTTCTTTCCTTCGGGAAGCATGTCCCACAGCACTTCACCGATACCGACTACCGAATTTTTCATTTTTTCTCTTTTTAATAATAAAAAACTGTCAGGCCCTGACCTTGAACCCGTAATAAAGAAGGTACATCGTGCCGATGAACATAACCGCCACCGCACCTGCCTGGCCGACAGCGTCGCTGGCAAATCCCATCAGCAGAGGAAATACCGTACCGCCGAACAGTCCCATAATCATCAGGCCGGAAATTTCGTTCTTCTTTTCCGGCACGTTCAGCAGAGCCTGTGAGAATATTATCGAAAATACGTTAGAATTGCCGTAGCCTACCAGTGCGATGGCCGCATATATGGCTGCAAGGGAATGGCAGAAGAAAAGCATCACCATAGAAGCCGTCATCATGGCTATGCTGATGAAGAAAAATGTCCTGGAAGACAGTTTCTGCAGGATGAGGGCCCCGGTCAGACACCCTATAGTCCTGAAGATGAAATAGAGGCTCGTGGAGAAAGAGGCTTCGTCCAGCGTGAAACCGAGTCTCTCCATCAGGATTTTGGGAGCAGTGGTATTCGTCCCGACATCTATCCCGACGTGACACATTATGCCGAGAAAGCACAGAAGGATAAAAGGTTTTCCCAGCAGTCTGAGACAGTCGGCAAACCCGGATGCCCTGTCTGCCTTCTCCTCTTCTATGGAAGTCAGGCCGAGCCAGAGTATGGCTATGACTGCAATGATGAAATATATCGGGAAAAGCACCCTCCATCCGAGTCCGAGGGACGGGATGGACTGTGTCGCCCCCCACATGGCTATATACGGAGCCAGAAAAGAGGCTATGGCCTTTACGAACTGGCCGAAAGTCAGCGAACTGGCCAGTTTGTCCCCCTTGACTATCGCGCTCATCAGCGGATTCAGGGAAGTCTGCATCAACGCATTTCCTATACCGAGAAGGGAGAATGACAGGAGCATGACGGCATAACCGTCGCCGAAAGACGGCAAGGCCAGGGAAACGGCGGTCACCGCCAGGCTCAGCAGCACTGTTTTCTTCCTGCCGATCCTGTTCATCAGAAGCCCTGTCGGCACTGAAAAAATCAGGAACCAGAAGAAAACGAGAGACGGGAAAACATTGGCCTGGGCATCGGAAAGGGACAGGTCTGCCTTCACATAATTCGAGGCTATGCCGACCAGGTCCACGAAACCCATGGCGAAGAAGCATACCATTACCGGCAAGAGCTTCATGAGATTTGACTTAGTCTTGTCCATTTGATATTGATTTATTGTTTTATTCTGTATTCAGCGGCTCACTCCATAGAGTAGATATCCAGTGAAACGACTGAAAACGCGCCTCTGTCGGAATAGAATCCCATACCGCTGTACGGCTCGGAAGGGAACAGAAGATTCGTCATCACGAATTCACCGTCATTGCCGAAGGCCTCCACACTCGTCCTGTCGAAAAACAGTCTGAGTGTTATCGTTCCGTCCACTGAAGCCGGAGCTGACGTCACTGCGGGGAAATCGGCACTGAAGTCCACCCGTCCGCTCTCCGTCCTGTCCATTACGAACCGCATTCTGGCTACGTCGTAATACATTCCGACAGTTTCACCTGCGGTATTTCCTACGACAATGCCGATTTTCTCCGCACCGTTGTTCCTTATCTTCATCTCCACTTCGAATGCCCCGCCTTCAGGAAGAGCGCGATCCAGAG
>CALVBH010000075.1 GCA_944325765.1 uncultured Bacteroidales bacterium | reverse complement strand
GCGTCGGTTTACGGCTTCATAAACGACCTCCTTGAAAACTACAATTTCGATGCGGCGAAGAATTATGACAAGCCTTCTTCCTACCAGTATTCCAGAGCCTCGAATTCAGCTTTCGTGCGTGTGGTCTACAATTACGGAAACCGCTATATACTGAACGCTTCGCTCAGGGCCGACGGAGATTCCCGTTTCGGAAAGAACAACAAGTACGGCTGGTTCCCTTCCGTGGGTTTGGCCTGGAGGGTTACGGGAGAAGACTTTTTCAAGGTACCCGTATTCTCGGACCTGAAACTCAGGGCTTCTTACGGAGTTACCGGAAATTCCGGGCTTGGAGTCTACAATTCCCTGGCTCTGGCAGGCTTTACGGATCTTGCTTTCGGGGATGAAGCGTACGTGGGATATGTGCAGAATACCATTCCGAACCCGGATCTCAGATGGGAGCGCACCGGTCAGGTCAATGTCGGTATCGACATCGCTATGTTCAGGAACCGCCTGTCATTCACCGCGGACTTCTATCAGAAAGACACATACGACCTTCTTCAGAACTTGCAGCTGGCGCCGAGTACCGGATATTCTTCGAGGGTGATGAACCTCGGACAGATGAGAAACCGGGGCGTGGAACTGAGCCTGCAGGCAATATTGCTCAGGAACGACAATTTCTACTGGGACGTCTCGGCGAACTGGTACAAGAACGAAAGCCGGATGGTTTCACTGGGCGGTGTAGACGAGTACCGCGTGGAAATCGTTAATTCCTGGTCGCCGTTCAGGATAGCGGCTGGAGCCAAGCTCGGGGAAATCTGGGGCTACAAGGTGTCCAACATCATCAAGACTGAGGAAGATGTGGCCAATGCCGCTCTGGACAACCCGAACAAGGGCATAGGAAACTATGACTACGTCAAGGACGAGAACGGGAATATGAAGGAAATGGTCATCGGGAACACGAACCCGGACTTCAACTACGGCTTCGCCACGACGTTCCGCTTCAGGAACTGGACGCTGAATGCCTCTTTTTCCGGAAGCCACGGTAATGATCTTATCAACGTCCAGAAACAGGTCCAGCTGAACCGTACCCAGACCAACAAGAATGCCTTGTACAATTTCTGGATTCCGGAAATCAGAGACTCCCAGGGCAATGTCGTGATTCCGGACAACGGTAAGGACGGACTCTGCCTGTGGTATCCTGCCAGCAGCTCGCACGACATAAGCAAGCTGGTGGACAGGTACATTGAAGACGGCTCGTATTTCAAGATGAACAATCTGTCGCTGTCCTACTCCCTGAAACAGAAAAAGATCAAATGGCTGGAAGACGTGACCGCCACGCTGTCCGTGGACAATGTCTTCTGTATCACCAACTATTCGGGAGTCAATCCGGAGGCCAGCCTGTACGGGCAGGACCCTATCAGAAAGGGAGTCACTTATTATGAATACCCTATGACCCGGGTATATTCTATAGGTATCAGCGTTACATTTAAATAGACATCGAGATGGGGAAGATTTTCGCTTTTATTTTACCGTTAATCCTGTCTTTTGCGGTTTCCTGCAGTATGCTGGAAGAAAAGACATATTCGGATATGAACGTAGATGACATATACGAGTCGGAGTCGGATGTCGATGCTTCGACGATGGGAATCTATGAAACTGTAATAAACAACAGTATGTACACGCTGCCGACGATGCTCGGGAACATCTCGTCTACGGCGAATACCAAGTTCGTGTACATCGTTTCCGGCGGCATCCATACGGAAACTTCACATCTGGAAGTCTACTGGTCCGGGAACTATACTATGATAAGGCTCGCAAACGAGGTGATAGCGAATCTGGCTGATTCTCCGCTGGAGGATGAGGTGAAGCAGCCTTATATGGCGGAAGCTATGGCACTCAGGGCCTACGCATATTTCCGTCTGCTCCGCTTCTGGGGCGATATACCGTTCAGGCTTGCGGAAAGGGATTCCTGGCAGTCTTCTTTCAAGCTCACCCCGATGGAAGACATATACCGCTTCATCATAGCCGACCTCGAATGGGCACTGGGACATATTTGGGAGCCGGGGGTCAAACCTCGCGGCAGGCTTGACAAGGTGGGCGCCGAGATGATACTGGCAGACGTCTATCTGACCTGCGCGTCCTCGGCGCGGAGCTACAATCCGGCCACTTCGGCACGGGCGCTCAAACCGTATTACGATGCCTTCGATGATGTCAAGGAAGCCTACTGGACGAGGGTGAAAGAGCTTTCGCAGGCCGTGATTGACAACGGATACTATGCACTTGAGACCGAAGACTGGACCAAACTGTGGGGCTATGCACAGGGCTATGATTCCAGAAGCAACAGGGAGCATATCTGGTCATCGCAGACAGTGCCGGGTGTCATAGGCAGCAAGACGATGTTCAAGTACACCCCTACCTATTCCGAGTATTGCCCCGGACAGACTGTCGGAGAACTGTTTATGACTTACGACTGGGCGACATCGTTCGACAGGAAAGATGTCAGGTTCACCGACGGGATTATCTGGGAGTACAAGGACAAGCGGTATTACCCTCATACGAACGGGACATATTATGTGGAAGTATGGCTGAGAGACCTTAACAACAGGGAAACAAGGCTTTCTGGCAATATGAAGACAGACAAGGACACGACCTGGAGGTATCATTCTTACCAGAGGCTTCAGACCAAGAAGTTTTACGATATGACATACGAGGTGACAAACAATGCCATAGGGCCTGCCATACAGATGCCTTACTACAGGATGGCCGAGGCATATCTTTTCTATGCGGAGGCTGAGAACGAGCTGAACAGCTGCACCCAGGATGCCGTGGACAAGATAAATCCCATAAGGACACGTGTCGGTCTCGAAGGGTATCAGGCCGGACAGTTCAGCCGCGAGGAGTTCCGGGACAGGATTATCGACGAGCGTGAATGGGAATTCGCTATGGAGGGCAAGGACATCTTCACCATAATGAGGTGCGGAGTCCTCGAAGAACGGCAGGCGAACAAGGAGGTAGCCTGGGACGGAAACGAAGGCGTCTCCGGTAATCCGCGTCCGCGTACTGCCGACAATTACTGGCTGCCGTATCCGCGTGCTGAACGGAGTGCCAATTACGAATTGAGGGATATCGTGAGAATGGATTACGAATAAAACCTGGAAAACTATGAGAAAGATATTATCATATATGGCGATAGTGGCTGTACTGGCTGCCGGTGCGGCTTGCAGTGCGGTCGAAGAAACGGATGGAGGCGGAGTCGTGTCTGTCTCGACATCGGAGAATGCGGTAAGCGTGACATCTTCCGGGGCTACCGTCAACGCGGTCATATTCGGGGATGCCGGTTCTGTCACGGACAGAGGCGTATTCTGGTCTGCCGAGGCAGGGTTTGATGTCGGGACCGCCGAAAAAACAAGTGCGGAGTCATTGTCAGGGTCGGCGTTTTCCGTCACCCTGACGGATCTGCAGGCGGAAACCACATATTATGCACGGGCATATGCGGAGACGGCTGACGGGATTTCGACAGGAGAGGAAATATCCTTCACGACCCTGGCGGCAGGGGCACAGGCTGTCCTGCCGGAACTGCGGATACCGGAAGTCTCGGACATCTCCCCCGAATCCGCCACGGTGTCATCGGCAGTGGAAGTCACGGAGGCTGCGGGCGTTTCCGAAAGGGGAATATGCTATTCTACGGAACCGGAGCCGACTGTCGATGATACAAGGATTCCGGATGCGGAAAGCGGCTTCGGCGAGTTCTCTGTCTCTCTCGAAAACCTGACTGACGGGACGACCTATTATGTAAGGGCCTATGCAGTGAGTCCTGCCGGTGTGGCATATTCCGGGGAAGTCTCATTTACGGCACGGTTCGTCCCTAAGGCTCCTGTGGTGGCTTTCGTATCAGAAAAGGTTGGAAACATAGATTTTACGACGGCATCGGTGACTATCCGGATAGTGGACAACGGCGGAGAGGCCCCGTCTGAATACGGTGTGGCATACGGTACCGATCCGGATAACCTTGATCAGGTCTACAACGAGACGACGAATGCCATAGACGGAGAAGGGAATGCGGTAATCGATATTACGGGACTGGAGGAAAATACCACCTACTATATTAAGGCCCGTGCAGTGAACAGTTCAGGAACGGGGCTTTCCGACAATATGCTGCATTTCCATACGGCCATAGACGGAGGTGACGGGCTGAAATACTATGTCCTGGATCCGATATCCGTCACCGTGGACGGGGTGGCCGTAGAGCTTGAATTCCTGGACAGGAACCTCGGCGCGAAGCGCGTGGCCGAGTCCAAGGACGATTACGAGGCCTACGGATGGATGTTCCAGTGGGGAAGACGAGCCGACGGACATCAGAAAGTGACCTGGACAGATGCTTCGACCGGGACGTTCGAACTTGAGGCCGCGGCTAACTCCGAGGCTCCGGAAGACAGGACTACCGAAGACGGCTCACCGGTGTACTATGCCTCTGGAGAGAGCGACTGGGTGCTTGACCCGAACAAGGCTACCGCTGAAGATACCAGGCTGAACTGGTACTGGGGAGCCAAGGAGGAAGACCCGCTTTATTCTACGGGCGGTACGAACAACCCGTGCCCTGAAGGTTTCCGTGTGCCTAAGGCCATCGAGTGGACAGCCATCACCAACCTGGCTACCAATAAAGATATGATTTTCGATTTGCTCAAAGTTCCGAGTGCCGGCTATGTGGTCATCACTACTTCGAAAATCACTTTCAGCAAAATGACAAGCGCGGCTTATCTGTGGTCTGCCGATTCCGGCACTGGAAAGGGAGTGACCAACAACCAGGATGAAAATTTTGCAGGTTATGTAATGTTTACCACGAACAAAGCTGTAAGAGGTATGCAAAAGGCTTACGCTATGCCTGTAAGATGCGTTAAGATTTATGAAAATTAATGTTCTCTGCAGCTGGCTGCTGATATGCTGCCTGCTGTGCATCGGACACGGAACCGATGCGAAAAACGGTTCGGTAAGGCAGGTGGAGATTCCTTTGGTCTCCACTATGCCGGATATGCCGACCCCATACAAGATGAAAGACTGGAAAGCCATAGCGGTCGCCCAGGACAGGCTTCTGTATGATTTCAATGCAAAAGGCCCGCTTA
>CALVBH010000074.1 GCA_944325765.1 uncultured Bacteroidales bacterium | reverse complement strand
ATTTCTTCCGAAGAAAAAGGGATTTCTTCCGAAGTTATCGCAATAAATTCGGAAATCTTCGGAATTAATCGGCATTTCTTCCGAATTAATGCAACAAAGAAAAGTAAATATATATATATCTTCTTCTCCATCCGCGCGTGCGCACATGCGTGCGCGTGAGAAAATTTTCAAGAAAATATTTTGGGAAAAGGAATAGGCTTTATCCATAAGAAAAAAGAGAAAAGAAAAAGTTGCGCCAAAAAGAAAAGGACAAAAAGAAAACCCCACAATGTCTGTGGAGTTCCCTGTGTCATTTTCGTGGCTTAACGAAAAAGGTCAGAATCCCTTTCCTTTCTGTCTCTGGTAAACCGCTGTCTGGTTCTTGTCGAGATTGACAATCTTGAACATTACAATTGAGCGGTTGGGGATTTCTTCCGGAAGCATGGTCACAAGGCGGTCGATTACCTCATCGACATTGTTGAATCCGGTGTCGTTGACCTCCGCAACCTTGTGTCCGTTATGATATGCCTCGCCTCTGACCAAATAGCGGAACGACAGCCGGAATCGGTTCTCCTCCGGCTTCTGTTCCCTTGATGAAGCCTTGTCGGAAAAGAAAATGAAGTCAATGACCTTTTCGTTGAGTTCCCATGCAGGGGAGTAGTCAATCTTGATATATCCCATCGTGACCTTGTGTGCGCTGCTGTGGTTCATTGCAAACGCAACTTCGGATATGGATGCCCGGCAGTCGTTCTGCGCCACAGTCCCCCAGGTGTGACGGAATGTGTACGCCGAATACCATTCCTCTTTCGGAATTCCCATAGCCTTGCATATCTGTTTTATTCCGCTGTTTACATTCGCACAGAAACTGTCTGAAGAAGTCATGCGCTGGTAGAAGTTGAAAAGTCTGTCATCGTCCGTTCTCGTGTTCCTGTACTTCTCGAAAAGCGGCTCTATGATGGCCGGTACTCTCATCTCCATATATGCACCGTCCGCCCGGAACTTCTTCGTCTTTGCCCTCTGGTATCTGATGATGCCCCCGGAATAGTCTTTCTTCCTCAGATTGTATATATCCACCGTGTTCATTCCTGCAAGGCAAAGTATCATCATCGCAACATCACGCCCGAACTCAGTCAATGGATATTTCATCTTGCTCTCCGGGATAGGGAATGAGAAGAACTCCCGGCAAGCCTCCGGCGTTATCGCAAGCTTCTCCGACTTGTCCGCTTCCGGTATCTCCACCTTGACCCACGGGTTGGTTTTTATGCGAATTATTTCGTTGTCATAGTCGTTGTACTCCAATATGGCGGCTTTGAACACCTGCCTCATGCAGATAGGGTACATCTCCTTTGCCCTATGCGTTTGTTCCAATGACTTTATCCATTTGTTCACAAACTGTGAGGTAAGGTGCGAGAACATGACCTTTGTTGTACCTGCAAACCGCTCCAAGTGCTGCAAGGCGAGTTTGTAGTTCTTTGCGTTCCGTTCCTGCCCTTGGTCAATCATCCTGTTGATGTGGATACGGGCATAGTCGGAAAAGCAGATGTCGTCATCGCCGTTCTGCAAATATTCCGACACTTCCGCCACCGTCCAATTCTCAATATCCTTCTTGTTGAGACGCTCCGTGTACTCCAAAATCCGTTGTGTGCAGTATTGCAGAACAAAAGGATCCTTGATTTCATTGTTCTTGGTGAGTTCCTTTTTCGTCACCATCTTGTCTGTTTTGATGAACGATGAGGCACGGTGATGAGTTACCCGTATGTAAACCGGGTAGAAGCCGTCAGCCCTCGCCGTTCTCACTACTGCTTTCAATGTTGCCATTCGTATTCATTTATCAGTTAAAATTCCGTTCCGTGTCCCAATCGGTTTGTACCGTGTCCCAATATCTGTCAGACGGTTCGTCTGTAACTTGCTGACAACTCGGAAACAACCTTTGTACAACACGCTGACAACACTGTTGTAAAAACTGTCCAACTATTGTACAACATCTGCGTTCATTCTGCACATTTTCCGTGCAAAATGCACGGACTTTATTTAAAACAAATAGGCGGTAAGCCTTTGAAAGTGAAAAGCATACCGCCTAATTCATTAATGTTCAGCTATATCACTTCTCGTTCTCAATTGCAGCCTGCGCCGCCGCCAGCCTGGCAATCGGCACGCGGAACGGAGAGCAGGACACGTAGTTGAGTCCGATCTTGTAGCAGAACTCCACCGATGCCGGATCGCCGCCGTGCTCACCGCAGATGCCGCACTTGAGTCCGTTCCGGGTTTCGCGGCCGGACTTCACTGCATAATTGATGAGTTTGCCTACGGCCTTCGTGTCCAAAGTCTGGAACGGATCGTTGTCCAGAATCTTGTTCCCGAGGTAGTCTCCCATGAAAGTACCCACGTCATCGCGAGAGAAGCCGAACGTCATCTGGGTGAGGTCATTGGTACCGAAAGAGAAGAATTCGGCAGTCTTTGCCATCCTGTCGGCAGTCAGAGCTGCACGCGGAATCTCGATCATCGTACCGAACTTGTAGTCGATATGCTGGTTCGTCGCAGCCTCGACTTCAGCCTTCACCCTGACACAGATGGCCTTCTGGAATCTCAGCTCACGCTCTGAAACCGTGACGGGAATCATGATTTCAGGCATAGGATGCAGACCCTCTTCCTGCAGTTCCGCCGCAGCCGTGAAGATGGCTCTGAACTGGGTCTCGGAAATCATCGGATAAGTGATGTGCAGACGCACACCTCTGTGACCCATCATAGGATTCACTTCGTGGAGGGAAGCTCCTCTCTTTTCGATTTCGCCTTCGCTGATGCCGAGTTCCTGGGCCAGTTCCTCTTTCTTGTCGTGTGTCTGAGGCACGAATTCGTGAAGAGGCGGGTCGAGAAGGCGGAACGTCACAGGCTTGCCGTCCATAACTTTCATAGTGCCCTTTACGGAAGCCTTGATATACGGCTCCAGTTCGTTGAGGGCGGCCTTCCGTTCTTCGTCCGTCTTGGAAAGAATCATCTTGCGCAGTTTGGCGAGCGGAGTCTCGGCATTCTTTCCGTAGAACATGTGTTCGATACGGAACAGTCCTATACCCTCGGCTCCGAAACTCAATGCCCTTTGTGCGTCTTCCGGAGTATCCGCATTCGTCCTGACACCGAGCTTGCGGTATTTGTCCACGATGCTCATGAACTTTATGAAGCGAGGATTTTCCGATGCGTCCATAGTGTCGATTTCCCCGATGTACACGAGACCTTTCGCTCCGTTGAGGCTCACCAGGTCGCCTTCGTGAATCTCCGCCCCGCTCTTGAATTTCGCCACCTTGCTCTCAAGGTCAATATGCATGCTTTCGCAGCCTACGATGCAGCACTTGCCCCAGCCGCGGGCCACCAGTGCGGCATGAGAAGTCATACCTCCTCTTTGCGTGAGGATACCGGCAGCGGCACGCATACCTTCTACATCTTCAGGAGATGTTTCCTCACGGATCAATATCGTCTTGATTCCCTGGGCATTGGCTTCCATGGCGGCTTCCGACGAGAAGACTGCCTTGCCGACGGCTCCTCCCGGACTTGCCGGCAGACCGTTGGCCACGATCCGGGCCTTTTTCTCGGAAGACGGGTCGAGAATCGGGTGAAGGATTTCATCCAGCTGGACTGGAGATACGCGCATTACTGCGGTCTTTTCATCTATCATTCCTTCATCGAGCATATCCATGGCCATATTCAGGGCAGCCAGACCTGTCCTTTTGCCTATACGGCACTGGAGCATCCAGAGTTTCCCGTCCTGGATGGTGAATTCGATATCCTGCATGTCCCGGAAGTGGTTTTCAAGGTGCAGCCTGATGGAATCCAGCTCCTTGTATACTTCCGGCATCGCCGTCTCGAGGGATTCGAGATGTGCGTTATGCGGGTTCTTGGTAGCTTCGTTCAGAGGGTTAGGGGTGCGGATACCGGCCACGACGTCCTCGCCCTGGGCATTGATGAGCCATTCTCCGTAGAACTTGTTGTCACCGTTGGCAGGGTTCCTCGAGAAAGCCACGCCCGTAGCGGAAGTGTTGCCCATATTCCCGAATACCATGGACTGTACGTTTACGGCTGTACCCCAGTCATCCGGAATCCTTTCGATTTTCCTGTAGGCAATGGCGCGTTTCCCGTTCCACGACTTGAAGACGCCTCCGATGCTTCCCCAGAGCTGTGCTTCTGCAGAATCTGGGAACTCAACGCCGAGTACCTTCTTGATTTTCTGCTTGAACTTGTCGCAGAGAGCTTTCAGTTCCTCAGCCGTGATTTCAGTATCGGAATTATAACCCTTTGACTTTTTCAGGTCTTCCATCATACGGTCCAGCTGCTGGCGGATGCCCTGTCCGTCGGCCGGCTCTATGCCCTCGGCCTTTTCCATCACCACATCGGAATACATCATGATGAGGCGGCGGTATGCGTCATAGACGAAACGCGGATTCCCGGTTTTCTTTATCATTCCCGGAATAGTCGCGGAGCAGAGACCGATGTTCAGGATGGTATCCATCATTCCAGGCATGGAACTGCGTGCGCCGGAACGGCAGCTGACCAAAAGCGGATTATCCTTGTCGCCGAATTTCATGCCCATGATTTTTTCCGTGGCACGCATGGCTTCCGCCACTTCGGCTTTCAGAGCTTCCGTGTAGCCTCCTCCGAGTTCGTAATATTCCGCACAGCATTCCGTCGTGATGGTGAATCCTGCGGGGACAGGTATGTTCAGCCTGCACATTTCGGCAAGATTGGCACCCTTTCCGCCGAGCAAATTACGCATAGTACCGTCTCCTTCAGCAGTTTTGCCTCCGAAACGGTAGACCCTTTTCTTGTTATCTTCCATAAGAGAAACTAAATATTGAATGAATAATTTTGAAACTTTAAATTCCGGTTAAACTGCAACTTCATCGTGGCGATTCGGGACAAATCGTGAATCACCGCCGCAACGGTTGCGAAATTACTATAAAATTTCCTATATCGGAAATAAATTAGTAAATCGGCCATTATAAAAGTCTGCTGGCGATGTCGGAGAGTTCGCTCCTTTCGCCTTTCATCAGATTTATGTGTTCGAACAGCGGCTGGCCCGACATTTTCTCGCCCAGATGCGTAAGGCCGTTCGAATAGATATCCAGATACGGCTGGTCTATCTGGAATATGTCTCCCGTGAAAACGATTTTGGTATATTCTCCCGCCCTCGTGATGATGGTCTTGATTTCGTGCGGAGTGAGATTCTGCGCCTCGTCCACTATGAAAAAGACCCTGCCGAGGCTCCTTCCCCTGATGTATGCCAGCGGAGAAATAAGCAGTTTTTCGCTCTTCAGCATTTCGTCGATTTTCACCGCCTGTTTGCTGCCCGGCTTGAAACAGTGCCGGATGACGTTCAGATTGTCCATAAGCGGCTGTATGAACGGCCCCATCTTGCTCTTCTGGTCGCCCGGCAGGAAGCCTATCTCCTGATTCCCGAGGATGACTGTCGGTCGGGAAAGTATGATCTGTTCGTAATCCCTTTCCTGCTCGAGTGCCGCCGCCAGGGCGAGCAATGTCTTTCCGGTACCGGCTCCGCCGGTCAATGACACTAGTTTGATATCCGGATTCAGACAGGCGTCCAATGCGAATTTCTGTTCGTCGTTTCTCGGGGAAATGCCGTAGGCGTATCTGGATTTCACGAACCGGATTTTTTGGCTCCGGTCATCGTAACGGGCGCAGACGGTCGCCTGTTTCCCGTCATTCTCGTATCTGAACTTGTACAGCTGGTTCGGATTCGGCCTGTCCTTGCAGAAAACTTCATACGGGATTTCTCCGGCTCCGTAAGCAAGGTTCTGTATGATGCTCCAGTCCGGATTCTCTACTATGACAACCTCGTTTCTGGTATATTCCACCCTGGATTCCTCAATCTTGTCCGTCAGGTAATCCTGTGCTTCCATTCCTACGGCCTTCGACTTCATCCGCAGGTTCACGTCCTTGGTCACCAGCGCCACGAAACGGTCTGGATGATGCTCCTTCATCCAGATGGCGGTGGCCAGAATCCTGTGATCCTGGGTATCATCCTGGAAACAGTCTTTCAGAGTTTCCGGGAACGGATGGTTGAGTTCTACCTTTATCCGGCCGAGATTCCTGCCGATGGGTACGCCTTCTTTCCCGAACATGCGGTTCCCGCTGAGCCTGTCCAGTTCCCTCATGAAACCTCTGGCGTTGAAACTCAGGTTGTCGCTGCCTTTCTTGAACTTGTCCAGTTCCTCCAGGACAGCCATCGGGATGACGATGTCGTTCTCCTGGAATTTCCTTATGGCCCGGTAGTCGTGCAGGATGATGTTGGTGTCCAGTACGAAAATTTTCGGCTTCTTGTCTTTTCTTCCGGCATTTGTTCCCATAACGATGAATATTTTATTCCTGTGTAACCTGAAGCAGAGAGGCCAGTATGTCCGCGACCCCGGACCTGCACCCACTGGCGATCTTCACTCCCGCAGTCCCCGGGACAGGCTGTCCGACAGGGAAATACGCAATATCCTGCAGCAGGAGCTGCGAATCCATATAGTCGTAGTCACCGCCCCGGACCTGAATGAGTACGCCCGGCACTTCGGCAAACAGAATCCTGAGAATGTCCTTTTCTCCCGATGCCCTCTCTATTCCTCCGGTATTCAGGACAATGCCGGTTTCCCCGCACATTTCCCCCGCAGCCGATGCCAGACCTCCGGTACCTACCGTGGTCCCTGCTATGATGACTCCGTCTTCAACCAGTTCCCGGATTACTTCGAAACAGTCCATGAAATAATCGGCGTCCTGGATATCGGGCGCTACATCTCCGCTCACTCCTTCCGCCTTCTCGAAAAGGGAATTTCCGAGCCGGTATTCGCAGGTGTCGAAAGGAATGTAAATCAGCCACGATTCCCTGTCGGGTACGAGGACATGACCGCATTTTTCGTCATCGGAAATCCAGCAGTAACGCATCTCCCGTGTTTCCTTCTCGCTGAAAAAATCGTATTCGCCTTCATCCGTTCCGGCCGCGGCGCTTTCAACTCCGGTTTCGAAGCCGACATCCGAAACACCCTGGCTTTTTTCGAAAGCATAGCCGTCGAGCTTCAGGTCCAGGTCGAAAAGGTACCGGCTCACGGCTTTGGCGGAGAAATAGAAGGCAGCCATATTCCCGAGAGGAGAACAGTTCCATTGCCATAATGCCTTGACTCTCAAGTCTTCGAGAGTGAAATGTCCTTTTTTCCAGAGAGTGTCTATAAGAGCTGTCGCCAGTTTCCTCACGGCGTAGGAACCCGGGGCGGAAGTCGCATCCGGCTTCACGTTATCGCGGATTCTTCCGGTTTCTTCCATATAGGACAACACCTTGCTGCTGTCGTAGACAGTCTGTTTCGGCTCGGAGTCCACGACTTCGTCTACAATGCTGTCGAATTCCCCTTCTTCCCTGACTGTTCCTTCCGGACTGCCCGTGCAGTCCTCCAGCAACTGTGCCGGCGTATAGTCCATCTGTACCCCGTCTATGATATAGGACGAATACAATGCAGATACTGAGCGTTTCATAAAACTAACGTAAGTCCGATGGATTGTGCGGTTTCCCGTAAAGTTACAAAATTTCCGGAGAGGACAGATAAAATTATTATTTTTGTCCTGCCAAACAGGAAAAATATGACGGAATATTCGGAGGCGGCGTATGCCGCGATGACAGAAAGGATTTTCGAGAGATTCCCCTCGTTCCAGAAAGTGGGAGGGCAGGCTTACAAGCCCGGTATAGACAACATGCTCTTTTTCGACAGCCTGGCAGGGCATCCGCATTCGAAATACGCCACTGTCCATATCGCCGGAACGAACGGGAAAGGCTCGGTTTCGAATATCATTGCATCGGTCCTGGCGGCATCCGGTCTCAGGACAGGCCTTTATACCTCGCCCCATATCCTCGATTTCCGCGAAAGAATGAGGATTCTGGACGGACGCAGCGGGGCGGAACAGGTGGAATACATTGAAAAGAAGGAAGTCTGGGACTTTGTCGGCAGATGGGAAAGCACTTTCGACCATCTCGGCCTTTCCTTCTTCGAAATCACCACCATGATGGCTTTCGACTGGTTCGCTTCGCGCGAGGTGGACATAGCCGTCATAGAAACCGGACTCGGCGGGCGTTTCGACAGCACGAACATCATTGCTCCGGCATTGAGCATAATCACCAATATAGGTCTGGACCATTGCGATATGCTCGGAAATACTCTCGGGGAGATAGCTTTCGAGAAAGCCGGCATCATAAAACCCGGAACTCCGGCGGTAGTGGGGGAGTCGGACCCGGAAACCGACCCTGTGTTCGAACGCAAGGTCCTGTATACCAATCTTGCGGATGCCGTATATATGGGTGACAGGAAAAGGATTATGTCGCTGCTGACCTTTGCCGACAGGACAGTGCCGACCCTGTGGGAGCGGAAGGATGGAATCCTGAAAAGGATGGATCTGCAGGGGAGTTATCAGGAAAAGAATCTGCGGACCGTGCTGGCCTCCCTCGATGTGCTGGCTTCCGGACAGGTGACAGCCGGATGCCCCGTACTGGCGCCTCTTGCCAGGCTAAGTCCCGAAGCGGAAATCCGGGCGATAGAGCATACTGCAGGAAGAATGGATTTCCATGGGCGCTGGGAGAAACTCGGCGACAGCCCTTTGGTGATAGCCGACATCGGGCACAATGCCCACGGTCTCAGATACAATTTCTCCCAACTCGAAACCTGTCTCAGGAACGGTACCTGCACCGACCTGATCGTGGTCTACGGTATCGTGGCGGACAAGGATCTGGATACGATACTGCCGCTTATGCCACAGGACGCT
>CALVBH010000073.1 GCA_944325765.1 uncultured Bacteroidales bacterium | reverse complement strand
CTTCCAGTTCTATGTGGCGGACGGAAAGCTTTCCTGCCAGCTCTACCAGCGTAGCGCGGATGTGTTCCTCGGAGTGCCTTTCAATATCGCATCGTATGCCCTTCTGACTATGATGGTGGCGCAGGTATGCGGTTATCAGCCCGGCGAATTCATCCATACTACCGGAGACACGCATATCTACCTGAATCATTTCGACCAGGTGGCGCTCCAGCTTTCTCGTGAGCCCAAGCCTCTTCCTCTCATGAAAATAAATCCGGAAAAGAAAGATATCTTTTCCTTTGAATATGAGGATTTTACTTTGGAAGGGTATGAGCCGTGGCCTGGGATTAAGGCACCGGTTGCCGTATGATCCGGTGCTCCGGTGCGTCAGAACGGGCGCATTGCGGCGTTGCCTGCGGGGTTCGGGCTCAGTCATTTACGTAAAGTAAACTCCTGTCGCCCTCACCCTTGGCGCCTTGCACTGCACCCGTTCTGATGCACCGGGGGTGTCATCCTGAGCGGAGGGCGAAGTCCGAAGCCAGAAGTCGAAGGAACTGCTGTTTTTTATTGACCGAAAAATGGAAAAATGTATCATAGCGGCTGTCGCCGACAACCGGGCGATAGGCCGGGAAAACGCCCTTCTGTGGCATATCTCTGCCGACATGAAATATTTCCGGAAAACCACTTCCGGAAGTCCCGTCATTATGGGACGGAAGACTTTCGAGTCTATAGGCAGGCCACTACCGAAAAGATTGAATATCGTGATTACACGCTCGGATATGAAAACAGACGGCGTGTTGGCGGCACATTCGTTAGATGAGGCGCTGGAGCTTGCGGAAACAGGTGAGGCCGCGTCCGCATTGACCGCAGGTACTGAGGCCGGTTCATTGCCGGGCGACAGCACGGGCAGGTGCTTCATCATAGGCGGAGGAGAAATCTACCGGCAGGCGATGGCATTGGCCGACAGGCTTTATATAACGGAAGTGCATTGCGCCGTAGAGGCGGATACCTTTTTCCCGGAAATCTCCCCGGAAATCTGGGAGGAGGTGTCGCGGTCGGAGCGGATGACGGACGAAAATTCCGGTCTCGGTTTCGAGTTCGTCGTTTACAGGCGGAAATGACCTTCGCCATTCAGGAAAAATTCATTCGGAACAAATCATATTAACGGACTTGACTTTTATGGAACGTGAAAATTTCGGGAACAGATTCGGTGTCCTCGTGGCGATGGCAGGCTCGGCTATCGGACTCGGCAACCTCTGGCGATTCCCTTATCTGGTAGGCTCATACGGTGGAGCGGCTTTCATCTTCGTGTATATTTTCTGTGTTTTTCTGCTTTGCCTCCCGATTTTCATATCTGAGGTCATCGTGGGCAGACGCAGCCGGTCCAATGCCTACGGAGCTTTCAAGAAGCTGGCTCCCGGGACCAGGTGGAAATGGCTCGGAGCCGTCTCTGTCGTTACTCCGATCATCGTGGTGTCGTACTACAGCGTGGTGGGCGGATGGTCTGTCGAATACTTTTTCAAGTCAGTCACGCTGGATTTCACCACGGGAATCACCCGGGCAGAGATGGGGACGATGTTCGGGACCTTCATCTCGTCCGTGTGGGCTCCGATCATAGGACATACCATCTTCCTGCTGCTTACGGCATTCATCATCGTGGCCGGGGTTAAAAGCGGTATCGAGAAATTCGGGAAAATTATGATGCCCCTCCTGTTCGTCCTGATTATTCTCATAGCGATCCGGGCGGCGACACTTCCGGGGGCGGGAGACGGTCTCAAATACCTTTTCAAGCCGGATTTCTCCAAGATAGACGCGACAGTCTGTGCTGCGGCTCTCGGCCAGGCCTTTTTCACTCTTTCATTAGGTGTCGGCACGATTCTGACATACGGTTCATACGTGAGTAAAAAGGAAAACATCATCGCGTCATCTACCTATACCGCTGTCAGCGATTTCCTTTTCGCGATACTGGCCAGCTGTGCGATAATGCCGGCTGTATTCGCTTTCGGCCTGAATCCGCAGGAAGGCCCGGGACTGGTTTTCGAGACGCTTCCGTTCATTTTCGCCAATATGCCGTTGGGCTGGCTGGCGGCCATCCTTTTCTTCCTGGCCCTTATTGTGGCGGCTCTCACTTCATCCATTTCCCTTTATGAAGTCGGCGTGGCCTATCTCGTGGAGGAAAGGAAATATTCGCGGCGCGGTGCGTCCGTGCTTGTGTTTCTGGTTGCCTGGATTCTGGGAATCCTCTGCTCCCTTTCTTTCGGACCGCTGTCGGATATCAGGATTTTCGGCCAGACCATATTCAACTTCTTCGACAAGCTGTCCGCCAATGTCCTTATGCCTGTCGGCGGGCTCCTTATCGTGATATTCGTGGGGTGGGCCATGAAAAAGAACGACGTGCTCGACGAGCTGACCAACGGCGGTACCCTGAAGAACAGGGGTATCTCGTCGTTCGTCTTGTTCCTCGTCCGTTATGTCTGTCCCCTCGCCGTCATCGCGGTTTTCCTCACAGCAGTGATTTTCTGATTTGCAGCCATGATTCCCGTCCGTCGTAAAAAACAGACGGTCTGTCCCGAAATGTTTGACGGTAATTCCGTAAACGTTAAATTTGCAGGAACCTGAAACAGTGTCCGGCCGGAACAGGAAACGGGCCGTATACAAAATACTATTTTATGAAACTGATAACCCGAGTCGAATACTTTACCCGGTGGGGTGAAGAAATTTTTCTGAGAACCTGCGGACGGCTGGTCCGTATGGAATATGCCGAAGATGGTATCTGGAAGGCCGAAATGGACGGGCTGCGTCCTGGCCAGACGGTGGAATACCGGTACGAACTGCACTCCGGCGGTCTGTGCAGACGCACCGAGTGGGAATCCCATACGGTGACGGTGCCCGACAATACCGGACTGAAGACAGCCGAGGTGAAAGACTCCTGGAACGATGTGCCGGCGGAACTGCCGCTGCATTCCGCTCCGTTTGCCGACGGTGTATTTTCCGTTGAGCCGGGCAGGCAGTGGAAAGCTGCCGGGACAGCTGTCCCTGTATTTTCACTTAGGTCGGAAAACAGTTTCGGAGTAGGCGAGTTCAGCGATTTGAAACTCCTGGCTGACTGGGCCGCTATGACCGGACAGAAAATCATCCAGCTTCTTCCCGTAAATGACACGCAGATGACGGGGACCTGGACCGACTCCTATCCTTACAGCGCCAACTCCAGTTTCGCCCTTCACCCGCAGTTCATCCATCTGCCTGCCGCCGGAGTCGAGGAAGATGAGGAATACAGACGTCTGAAAGACGAATTGGAGTCGTTGCCTCAGGAGGATTATGAAAAAGTGAACGACTGGAAACACCGTCTTCTCAGAAAGGCTTTCGACAGGACGGGAAAGACCGTACTGGCTTCCGGGGGATACCGGGAATTCGTCCGTAAAAACGAGTCCTGGCTCCTGCCATACGCTGCGTACTGCGTGTTGAGAGACGAATTCGGGACGCCCGATTTTTCCGCATGGAAACGTCCGGCAGGTCCGGACTGCCCGGAAGCCGAGGATTTTTCCGTCTATGACGAGGCTCAGGTGTCGGATTTCATCGCAGCCCGCAGGGATGAAACCGACTATTACTGTTTCGTCCAGTACCATCTCCATCTCCAGCTTTCCGAAGCCCGCGATTATGCCAGGAGCAAGGGAGTGATATTCAAGGGAGACCTGCCTATAGGAGTCAGCCCGGTGAGCGCGGATGCCTGGGTGAACAGGAAACTGTTCAATATGGATTCGCAGGCGGGAGCCCCGCCCGATGCCTTTTCTACCGAAGGCCAGGTATGGTGTCTTCCGACATACAACTGGGATGAAATGTCTAAGGACGGATACGCCTGGTGGAAGGCCCGCCTGAGAAAAATGGCCGAATATTTCGATGCATTCAGGATAGACCACATACTCGGATTCTTCAGGATATGGGAAATCCCGCTCGGAGAAAAGAGCGGCCTGATGGGCCATTTCAATCCTGCGCTTCCTTATTCCGCAGGAGAACTTGCATCTATGGGCTTCGAAATCCCTTGCGCCGGTCAGACTGACCCGTGCGATGTCCTTTTCGTGGAAGACCCGCACAGGAAAGGCTGGTGGCATCCGAGAATCGCGGCACAGTACACGTCTGCATACGCCATGCTGGATGAGAGCCTGAAACGGACATTCGACAGGCTTTATGACGACTTTTTCTATCACAGGCACAATGCCTTCTGGAAAGAATCTGCCATGCGCAAGCTTTCAGCGCTTCTTTCCTCTACGGGAATGCTCGTCTGCGGCGAAGACCTCGGTATGATTCCTGCCTGCGTGTCGGAGGTGATGGGCGAGTACCAGATACTTTCGCTTGAAATACAGCGGATGTCCAAGGACCCGTCCAAAGAATTCGCCGATCCGGCGCAATATCCGTATTATTCGGTCTGCACGACATCTACCCACGATATGGCCCCGCTGAGGGCCTGGTGGGAAGAAGACAGGAAGGTTACGGGCGATTTCTGGCGGGAAGTCCTGCATGGCCAGGGCGATGTCCCGTATTTCTGTGAGCCGTGGATATGCCGCGAGATAGTACGGAGGCATCTTGATTCCTCATCCATGCTGACGATACTGCCGCTGCAGGACTGGCTGTCCATGGACGGGGAACTCAGGTTCCGGGATCCTGCCGGGGAAAGAATCAATGTCCCTGCCATACCGAGATACTACTGGCGGTACAGGATGCATCTTACCTTGGAAAAACTGATTTCCTGCGCGGAATTCAACGGCTTGATTAAGGAGATGATCAAAACTTCCGGCCGCTGACCTCTTTGTCTCCCTCCAGCCATGACAGGAACTCGTCGGTCCTCGAACGGCTGACCATCATTTCGAACGGGGCTTCGGGGACTGAGTAGATCATATACCGGCTTCCGGTCTTTATTATGCTCGATATGGCCGTCATGGATATGATGCAGCTGCGCGATATCCGGAAAAAGGCATTGCGGTCGAGTTGTTCCATGGCTATGTCCAAAGAGAAGTCCACGATATATTTCACGCCTTTTGAAGTGACTATGTAGGTGCTCTTGTCTTCGGCGTAAAAATACGCTATATCCGCGATTTTTACGGGTACGATGCGGTCGTTGATTTTTATCAGCAGCCTTTCCCGGGGATTCTTCTTATGGACGGGAAGACGGGACAACGCCCGTTCCACGGCTCTTTTCAGGTCTTCCGGGACAATCGGTTTCAGCAGATAATCGGTGCTTTCCACTTCGAAAGCCTTTATGGCATAGCTGTCGTATGCCGTGGTCATTATGACCGAAGCGTTTACCTCTGTCCGGCGGAAAATCTCGAAACAGTTTCCGTCCGACAGTTCCACGTCCATGAAAATCAGGTCGGCCCTGTTGCCCGGAGTTTTCAGCCAGGCTACGGTTTCCGATACGGAACCGGTCTGTCCGGCTATGGTCAGGTCCGGGTACATCCCGGACAGTGTATTGACCAGATTTCTGCGAGCCACGAGCTCGTCTTCGACTATCAGTACGTTAACGTTCATTTCCCTGTATGTTGAATCAGTGGTATCGTTACCTTGAATTCGCCGTTGTCGCCGGAAACGGCGATTTCCGAGCCGCACAGGTCTGCATATTGTCTGCGCAGATATTCCAGCCCGACCTTAGTGGATTCCCCGGCTGAAATCTTCGGCCTGAGATTATTGGTCACGCACAGTGACCGCCCGTCGGAAAATATCCGTATTTCCAGGATGCCGTCCCCACCCACTCTGTTGTGCTTTATGGCATTTTCCACGAGTATCTGCAGGGAGCACGGGACCACGCATGCTTTCAAGGCTTCATCCCGTATGTCCGTGCTGACCTCGAACCCGTCCTGGAACCTCACCTTGAGCAAATCCACGTACATCTGCATGAATTCCAGTTCATCCTTCAGACAGACTGTCCTTTCGCCGCTGTGGAGCATATAGCGGTATATTCCCGAGAGCTTGTGTATGAATACGCTGGCCTGTGCGTTCTCCCCGTCCTGAACCATGCAGTCCAGGATATTCAGCGAATTGAACAGGAAATGCGGATTGACCTGCTGTTTCAGAATGGCGTATCTGTATTTTGCCTGGTTGGCCTTGTCCTTTTCGGACTGTATGGCTGCCTGCGCGGTGATGGCATAGTCTGCCATATATATGACGGAATAGAAAATCAGATATATGGCGAGCGCTACGGTGAAAAGCTGCATGAAGCGGAGAAATGTCAGATGTTCCGGGCCGCCTGCCTGCCATCCGGCGATAACGGCGGATGCGGCGGAGACGGCGGCGGCAGAGCATGCGATGACGGCAGGCTTGGCGGCAGAGGGCATGGACGGCCCTTTCAGACGCAGCCATCTCACTGTCAGGATGATGATGGACATCATGATGACGAGAATCCATGACTTCGTCAGGAGCTGCTCGGCCGAACGGAACAGGACATAGTCGGAATTGTCCTCGGAACGGAACAGCAGAGTGAGACATATCCGGAATATGATGATTATCATTATCGGGACGATGAGTCCGGGAATGTATCTGTCCAACAGTCCGGCTGAACGCCGCGGGACAGGCTGCCTGGCTGCGGACCCGCTGATTTTTCCTGTTATGTCGAAGAATCCCGTCGTACACCATCCGAGGATTTCCGTAGTCAGAAACGTGGATACGGCATGGGTAAGCAGGTCTGAAGAAGACAGGAATCCCACCACCTTCGCCCCGTACACGCCGAGCAGCCATCCGGCGGCATTGGCCACAATCACGGTAGCCACTGTCATCTCTACTTTGGCCTCCTTTCTTATCCCGATGAGAACTATCATCGTGATGCTGAGAAGCGTAAGCCAGATTTCATCCGTTATGCCGATGCTTCTGCATACCAGGGCGACAGTAGGATGCAAAAGAGCGAAAAGGTGTATTATGCCGCAGACTTTTCCGGTCTTCATATCATTTACGGATGGTTATCGTTTTGTGTCACGTCCTGCAAATTTACTTCTTTTCGCATTGAAAGCCAAACGGACGCCTTTCGTTCATCTCGAAAAAGATACCGTTCATCTCATTAAATCGTCCGTTCGGGCCGCCGGATTTTCGTATACATATTATAATAAATAAATTTGTTCCGTTTTGATTGCACATAAATTACAGACACTGAAATGAATAAACCAAAATTGTCGTTCTGGCAGATTTGGAATCTCAGCTTCGGATTCCTCGGAGTCCAGATAGGATATTCGCTGCAGAATTCCAACACATCCTCGATTTTCGAGTCTTTGGGAGCGGACGTGAGCCATCTCAGCTATTTCTGGCTGGCGGCCCCTCTTGCAGGTATGATCATACAGCCGATAGTAGGTATGTTTTCCGACGGGACCTGGACGCGGTTCGGCCGGAGGATTCCGTATATTCTGGGAGGTGCGCTGATTTCTACCGCAGCCTTGCTTCTGATGCCGAACTGTCCTGTCCTGCTCGCCGTGGCGCCGCTTGCGATGGGGGCGTTCATCCTGCTGTTCATGGACCTGTCCTTCAATGTGACCATGCAGCCTTTCAGGGCTTTGGTGGCGGATATGCTGGACGATTCCCAGAAGACACAGGGATATGTGGTGCAGACCTTCCTGATAAATCTCGGCGCGGTTATCGGAGCTTTCCTCCCGCTGGTTATGACCTGGTTCGGGGTTTCGGACGAAGCCGTTCCAGGGAAGGTGTCCGAACATATCGCCTGGTCGTATTACGCCGGAGGCATCGTCCTGCTTCTGACCGTTCTCGTGACGGCATTCAAGACTAAGGAATACCCGCCCAGGGAGTTTGCCGAGTACAACGGGCTCGAATATGAAGGTGCCGGCAAGACCGGCAATGATGCCGTCCCCGACAAAACCGCTGCCGCCGCATCTCACGCAAAAAAGCCGGGATTCGTCGAACTGATGAGGAATATCCCTAAAGTGATGCTTCAGCTCGGAGTCACCCAGTTCTTTTCCTGGGCGGCGCTTTTCCTCATGTGGACATATCTCAAGCCGGCGATAACCGGAACTGTTACCGACCCGGCGACAGGTGCCGTATTGTCCGAAGGGGCCACCCAGACCTGGGTCGGAGTCCTGAACGGGATATATCCGGTGCCGGCCTGCATCGCGGCCATCTTTCTCGGCAGGATAGCCGCGAAATTCGGGAACAAGGCCGTATATGCGGCGTGCCTTCTGTTCGGCGCGGCAGGTTTCGGCTCGCTGCTCTTTATTCATGACAAATACCTGATGATGCTCCCGATGGTGGGGATAGGCATTGCCTGGGCAGGCATTCTGGCCATGCCGTACTCGATTCTTTCACGGGACGTGGATGCAGGGAATATGGGAGCCTATATGGGAATCTTCAATTTTACCATCACCATACCTCAGATAGTCATCGGCCTGACCGGAGGTATGATAGTGAAATGGTGCTTCGGGTCGGAAGCCGTCTATATGCTGGGGCTTGCCGGAGTATTCATGCTGCTGGCAGCCATATCCGTGGCATTTGTCGGCAGAGGCCGGACTGAAAGCGGAAGATAACAAACAAAACTCAAAATACACTATGAAAAAAATTTTGTCGTTGCTGACAGTCCCGATGCTGCTGTGCATCGCCGCTACTTCAGTATTCGCCCAGGGCGGATATGAGGTAAAGGGTGTAGTGCAGGATGCTCTCGGGCCTGTTATCGGAGTTACCCTTATGGAACAGGGAACGACTGTCGGAACATCTACCGGACTGGACGGAGACTTCATTCTCACCGTTTCCGGGCCGGATGCCATGGTGGAAGTCAGCTGTATCGGCTACAAGACGCAGGTATTCAAGGCTTCTGAACTGCCCCCGGTCATCACTATGACCGAAGATGCCCTGTTTCTCGATGATGTGGTCGTCATCGGTTACGGTACTGTCAAGAAAGAAGACATGACAGGTTCGATTACGGCCATCAAGTCGGAAGAACTGAACAGGGGAGCGGTTGTCTCCACCCAGGACATGATGAAAGGTAAGGTCCCCGGACTGCAGATTATCCCTGGTGACGGCGGTCCCGGTTCCGGTTCCACCATCCGTATCCGCGGCGCAGCATCCCTGAATGCCTCCAATGACCCGCTCATCGTGATAGACGGGGTCCCTATCGCCGTGGACGGAGGAGCGGGAATGGCCAATCCTCTTGAAACCATAAACCCGAACGACATAGAGTCCTTCACGGTATTGAAGGACGCATCTTCCGCCGCCATCTACGGTTCCCGGGCCTCGAACGGTGTCATCATCATCACCACGAAGAAAGGCAAGGGCTCCAAACCGCAGGTAAGTTACAGCGGAAGCGTGAGCGTGCAGACGAATTCGAAACGCATCCCTACCATGAGTCCGGGGGAATTCCGCGATTTCGTGACGGAGACATTCCCGGCCGGGACACCGACAGGCGACTATATCCTGGAACACATGGGAACGGTGGATACAGACTATCAGGACCTGATTTTCCGCACTGCCATTTCTCATGACCACAACGTCAGTCTCAGCGGAAACGTGAAGGAAAGGATGCCGTACAGAGCTTCGGTAGGCTGGACCAGCCAGCAGGGAACCCTTCATACGTCCAAATACGACAGAGGGACGGTGGACATCAGCCTGTCTCCGAATTTCTTCGACAACCATCTGACTGTCAGCGTATCCGGCCGTGGAGTCTATACGGACCAGACGTATGCGAGCGGCTCGGTGGTAGGGGCTGCGGCCTTTTTCAATCCTACACAAGACCCGTATTTCAGAAACGATGACGGCTCGATAGACTACACCACTACCAACGGCTACTGGAACTACGGTTCCGGACGCGGCGAGAATTTCACCCCGAACAACCTTCTCGGAGCAGGTCCTCTGTCCCAGCTTTTCGATGTGGAAAACTGGGGAAAGGCCATGAGAATGATAGGCAACGTTTCGGCCGACTATAAGGTCCATGGCTTCGAGGCCCTGAAATTCAATCTCAGCCTCGGTCTGGATATGTCGAAATACAACTCCTACAGCGGAGTGAATCCAGGTTCCTATCAGGCATACGCCGATACGGAGAACAGAGGCGTCGGCCAGTATTCGAAATCGGTCAATTTCCGCCGGAACCAGGTACTGGAGTTCTACGGGAACTTCAACAAGGAATGGGGAATCCACCACCTCGACCTGATGGCCGGATATTCCTGGCAGCATTTCTACAGTTCCGACAGGAGCGTGACCTATTTCAATGTCACGAACGAGCAGAAAGGCGAAGACTCCCGCTATCCGCGCAACAGGCAGGAAAGCTATCTGGTCTCTTTCTACGGACGTATAAATTATTCCATCGACTCCAGATACCTGTTTACCTTCTCGCTGCGAAACGATGCGTCGTCCCGTTTCTCGCCTGACACGCGGTGGGGTCTCTTCCCGTCCGGAGCCTTCGCATGGAATATCAAGGAAGAGGACTTCCTTAAGAATTTCTCTCCTCTGACACAGCTCAAGCTCCGTCTCAGCGCCGGTCAGACAGGCCAGCAGGAAATCGGAAGCAATTATCCGTATATGGCCATATATAATGTATCTTCCGATGTCTACAAGCAGTATTATATGGGAGATGCCGGATATCAGTTTTATGTCACTCCGAGTGCGTATGACCCTGACATCAGATGGGAAACCACTACTACCTACAACATCGGAGTAGACTTCGGCTTTTTCAACGACAGGCTCACCGGTAACGTGGATGCGTACCTCCGTCAGACGGACGACCTGCTGAACAGTGTTATCATCCCGGTAGGAGCCAGCTTCGGAAATACCGTACTTACGAATATAGGCTCGATGCAGAACAAGGGTCTGGAATTCTCCATAAACGCCATACCTGTCCAGACCGAGGACTGGCATCTGTCCATCGGATTCAACGGTACCTTCCAGGACACAAGATTCACCAAGCTGAACAACAGCAATGACCCTGACTACGCCATCCAGGTGGGCAGCATCAGCAAGGGTACCGGAAGCATGCTCAGCGTACACAAGGTGGGCTATGCCCCGTATTCATACAGGACATTCCAGCAGGTCTACGACTCCGACGGCCATCCTATCCAGAACGCACTCGTGGACAGGGACGGTGACGGCAGTATCACCGATGCCGACAGGTATATTTCCGGAAAGAGCCCGAATGCCAAATTCTTCTACGGTCTGAACCTGAAACTCTCATACAAGAACTGGGATTTCGGTTTCAACGGCCACGGTTCGGCAGGCAACTGGCTCTTCAACGACTTTGCATCTTCCAACTCCACCGCATATCTGGACATGAACAGCGGAAATCTTCCTAACTATGCCAAATATGTCAAGACCACGGGCTTTACGGAAGCCAACAGCGGGGAGCAGTGGTATTCGGACATGTTCCTTGAGAACGCCTCGTTCTTCAGGATGGACGACATAAATCTCGGCTACACTTTCCGGAACATAAAGAACTGGGACGGGGATATCCGCCTGGCTCTGAGCGCCCAGAACGTGTTTGTCATCACCGGTTACAGCGGTGTCGATCCGGAACTGCCCGGAACAACGGGCATAGACAACACCATGTGGCCGCGTCCGAGAACTTTCTCTCTCAGGGTAAACATTAACTTTTAACGAATTCCGGAAATCATGAAAACGACATACAACAGATTTTTGTCATTGGCAGCCGGACTGCTCGTTCTTGCAGGTCTCACATCCTGCATCGGAGATCTGGATACCGTTCCGCTCAACCCGTACGACAGGGTGGAGCAGAATGCGTATGGTACGGATGAAGCCGGTTATCTGCAGGGACTGACAAGACTTTATTTCCAGTTTATAACCAATGAAACCAAAGACCTGCAGGTCAGCGACGGCGGGTCGGCGGAACTTGTCCGCGCCTACTGGTCCGTGCAGGAGACTTCCACCGATGAGGCCAAATGCGCCTGGAGCGATGATGCCTGGGTAAGGGCACTCAACACGAACACTTGGACCGAAGCCCAGAATGACGCCACGTATGCAGTTTATGTCAGGACATTGCAGGGCATCGTCTATATCAACGATTTTCTCCGTCAGACTACGGATGAAAAACTGGAGGAACGCGGCGTCGGTCCTGAAGTGGCAGCCAAGGTGGCCGGTTTCAGGGCGGAAGCCAGATTCCTGAGAGCCTATCTTTACTGGATAGCCGTAGATACCTTCGGCAATGTACCGTTCATCACCGAGGACTCGCCGTTCGGGATAAACGTATTGCCCGAACAGGGCACACGTGCCGAGATTTTCAATTTCTGCATAGAAGAACTTGAAGAACTGGCGGCCGACGACAGTGACATGCCGGCGGCAAAGTCGAATTATCCGCGCGCGGACAAAGGTTCCGTCTACGGCCTTCTCGCCCGGATGTATCTGA
>CALVBH010000072.1 GCA_944325765.1 uncultured Bacteroidales bacterium | reverse complement strand
TTGGAGACAGGACAGAAAAGAGAAAAAAACACATAAAGTACAGTAATACTCTGTGCTATACTTTACAGAAAGGACAGGTTTAATCGCCTGCCCTTTCTTGTTTTTATAGCAGATTCTTCATCGCTTCGTCAATCTGGGAGTTCTCGAAACTGTCAAGATAAATCTGCGAGACTTTCTCTGAACTGTGACCGAGCGATTCGGATATGATTGCAGTGCTTTCCGCATATCTCAGCCACCGTAACGGTTCAGTATAGACACGAAAAAAGCACCTGCGTTTTATTGCAAGTGCCTTGATTTTCAGCGAATTTTAAGAGTAGCGGGTCGCAGGATGTTTCAGTCGCCACTCCGTGCCTCCTTCTAATCCTGACTTATTTCGTAGTCTTTGTTAAAGTGGACCAATCCAAGGGTTGATGAGCCAAGCTATGATAACTAAAAGGATTATTATACCACATAGGCAACCAAGAAATGTTAACCGAGACTCTTTTTTCCCTTTGTCCTTAACTTTTTCAATGGAAATATTCACAACCATGAAAATAATAAAAAGGATTAGAATTATCCACCACATTTTTCCAACTATAATTATGGAATAAAATTTAACAAAAAACACCGCAGAGGAATCTGCAGTGTCGTTTTCTTGTAGCGGGTCGCAGGATTGAACTGCGGACCTCATGATTATGAATCATGCGCTCTAACCAGCTGAGCTAACCCGCCAGGATTTGTTGAGATAGAAGGATTCGAACCCTCACTGACAGAGCCAGAATCTGTAGTGCTACCATTACACCATATCTCAATGACCCTTTTCGATTTGGGACTGCAAATGTACGAAGGTTTTTTGAAAATGCAATAAGATAGGGAGTTATTTTTCAAAAAATTCAGACCGGCGGGACTGATTCCCGAAAAGCAGCACCGTCGCATAGACCGCACAACCCTCCTGCCTGCCGACGAAACCCAGTTTCTCCGTAGTCGTCGCCTTCACCGATACCGATGTCACAGGCACCTCCATAATCCCAGCCAACGTCTCGCGCATACTCGGGATATAAGATGCCAGTTTGGGGCGCTGAAGCGCAATGGTGATGTCTGCATTCCCCACTCCGTAACCGGCTTCCCGAATCAGCGACATCGTCCTGCCCAGCAGAATCCGGCTGTCGATTCCCTTGAATTCATCCGATGTGTCAGGGAAATGCCCTCCTATGTCGCCCAACGCCAGAGCACCGAGAAGTGCATCGCAGAGAGCATGTATGGCGACGTCCCCGTCGGAATGCGCCACGCACCCGACCGGACTCTCGATATCCACGCCACCCAGTCTGAGCCTTAGTCCAGGTGCCAGGGCATGCACGTCATACCCGTTGCCGACACGTATTTCCATATCCGAAATTTTTCAGTCCAAATATAAGAAATTTCCAATATTGACCGCTAATTTTTTATATTTGCAGGATTGAAAGTCACGGCGGCGGAGATATTGCCGGACAAAATAATTGAGGAATATGAAATTCAGTTTCGGATTTTTCGGTACTCAGGAACATAGAGTATTCAATTACAAGCCACGATACTACGACCCTGAAAAAGAGGCCCTTAAAGAAAAGTTCGGGCACGTGGACGGGAGCAGGAAAAAGGAGCCGTACGCTCCTGGCTCATACATAAAAGGCAGTTTCCGAAACGGCAACTACCAGAAAACCAGGCAGTCCGGAAAGACCCAGGCCATCATAGGCTTTGTCGGACTCGCTCTTTTCTTCATAGTGCTGCTCCTCATCGCCAGGTATTACAGTCTCCTGTGGTAAATCTTCAGAAAATGGATATCAGAATACTGCCGGGCAACATAGCTAATATGATAGCCGCGGGAGAAGTGGTACAGCGCCCTTCTTCCGTAGTCAAGGAACTGATGGAAAATGCCGCGGACGCCGGAGCGGACTCGGTGGCAGTAACCGTGCTGGACGCCGGGCGCACGCTTATCCAGGTAGTGGACAACGGCTGCGGGATGTCCCCCGATGAAGCGGTGCTTGCCTTCGAGAGGCATGCTACATCCAAAATAGCCTCGGTGGAAGACCTGGCGGCCATCTGCACATACGGATTCCGCGGTGAGGCGCTCGCATCCATCGCAGCCGTGGCGGAAGTGACCCTCAAAACCCGCAGGAAAGAAGACGAATTAGGCTCGGAAGTCGTATTTTCCGACTCCAGGCATCTGTCCACCAAGGAAGTATCAGCTCCTGCCGGAGCCAATTTCGCTGTAAGGAATCTTTTTTACAATGTCCCTGCGCGGCGGAAATTCCTCAAGTCCGACAATGTGGAAATGAAACACATCGTATCGGAGTTCCTCCGCATTGCCCTTACAAGACCGGAAATGAATTTCTCCCTGACTTCGGACGGACGCGAAATATACGTGCTGAAAAAAGCCAAGACACTGAAATTCAGGATACAGGATCTTCTCGGAAGTTCCGTCGTCAATTCCGTCGTGGACATCTCGGCGGTAACCTCCGTAGCCCGCATTTCAGGTTACATAGGAAGGCCGGACTCAGCCAGGAAAAGCCAGGGAAACCAGTATTTCTTCGTAAACGGAAGATATTTCCGCAGCCCGTACCTCCACAAGGCCGTAATGAATGCCTACTCACAACTCGTTCCGGAAGGGGCGTCGCCGGCGTATTTCATATATTTCGATGTAGACCCGCACACAATCGATGTCAATATAAGCCCTACGAAAACCGAGGTGAAATTCGAAGAGGACAATGTCATCTTCCAGACCCTCTATGCCTGCGTCAAGGAGGCTCTTGGCAAAGGCTCTTTCGGTGACGCCATCGACTTCGACAGGGAAGGCGCACCAGAAATCCCGGTACTGAGCCGCAGTTATCAGGAGACTCACCCCGTATTCGAGCCTGAAATGAATCTGGATCCCGACTACAATCCGTTCAGAAACGACCCGGACCAGCCGTTTCAGGATACGTCCTGGTATGCAGGACGGCCGGCTCCGTCCGACGGACCTGCCGGACAGGACGAATTCCGGAGCGGCAGATACGGTTTCGCCGTGGAGAAAAGAGAAGACTACGGGAAACTTTTCGAAGAAAAGACCCTGCCGTCGACACAGATGATGGTCCTCAGGGGAAGATATGTCTTCGCTCCGGTGAAATCGGGAGTAATGATAGTGGACATCCGCAGGGCCATGGAAAAGATTCTTTATGAAAAGAATATGAAATCACTGGCACTCACCGGAAAAGTGACCGCCAACTCTCTTTTCCCGGTAAATGTTCATATCGGGGCGGAAAACATGTACCTGTTCTCGGAATACAGGGAAATACTTGAAGCCGCAGGCTTCGACATTGTCCCGACAGGGATTGATACCGTCACGGTAAACGGAGTGCCGGAAGGCTTCTCCACCGATCAGGGACAGATAGAGAAAATGATTCCGGACCTGATACTCGCGCTGTCCGACGATCATGTCTCGGCCTGCGAAAACATGTTCTCCGCCATGGCAGAACGTTTTGCACGCCTCGGGGCTATGAATTCGACTCCGGTACGCTCCTCCATAGAGGCGCAGAGACTCATAGACGACCTTTTTTCCTGTGAAAATCCTGAATTCACCCCGTCCGGACACAGGACCGTTTCGATCCTGTCGGAAACGGACATTACGAGAATGTTTTCATAAGCCAGAAAAAACGAATGAGCTATTATTCCTATAACAGAGGCGGCTTCTTCGGATCGACTCCGCCGGCCGTAAAGAACATTATCATCATCAATGTCCTGGTCATGATTATGATTTCCCTGAAAGAGCAGTTCATGATCGGGAACTTCGCGCTGTTCTATCCGACATCGCCGTATTTCCATTGGTGGCAGATCATAACCCACATGTTCATGCACGGAGGATTCTGGCATCTGTTCTTCAATATGTACACCCTGTTCATATTCGGAACGGTGCTGGAAAGAGTATGGGGATCCAGGAAATTCCTCCTGTTCTACTTCGTGACAGGAATCGGAGCCGCACTGCTCCACACAGGCGTCCAGTTTATCCAGGCACAGGTCTATATGTCACAGATCGCCGAAAACTCGGCACAGGCCATGGCAGCCTATCAGGCGCTGAAACTCACCCCTACCGTCGGAGCGTCAGGAGCCATCTACGGAGTACTTTTAGGCTACGCCATGCTGTTTCCGGATTCCGTACTCACCCTTATCTTCCCGCCGGTATCCCTCAAGGCCAAATGGTTCGTCATCATTTTCGCCGTCATAGAACTTGTGACGGGAGTATTCAGCATAGGAGGAGGCATCGCACATTTCGCTCACCTCGGAGGTATGCTGTTCGGCTGGCTCCTCATCCTGTACTGGAAGAAAAAAAGCCGGATGTACTGACGTAAAAAGTGATCTCCGAATGAGTAAAAGTCTCATAGGCGGCATTACGAACCGGGTGCTGATGCTGATAGCGGCAGCCCTGCTGGGACTGTCATACGTTTCGGCATTCGCGAACCCGGCGAAAACCTGGTATCTGATGCTCCCCGGACTTTTCTTCTTTCCGCTGGCGCTTCTCAATGTCTTCCTTCTGCTGTGGGCGGCAGCCAGACGCTCGAAAGCGTTCATCATCCCGCTGATAGCCCTGCTTCCGACACTGTTTTTTGCGGGAAGATACGTCCGGACAGGGCCGTCGGAAGAAAAACCGGCCGCAGAAAGCGGACAGACCGTAAAACTGGTTTCCTACAATGTCGGAAGATTCGCGAACATCCGGGACGGAAACGGGAAAATCCTCAGGGAAGAATGCAAGGACTCCATCTTCCGGTTTCTGGCACGGACGGATGCCGACATCATCTGCCTGCAGGAATATTATGCGCCCGATGCCGGCAGACTCCGCTCGGAAATCGCATCGTCGTTTCCCGGATATGACTTCGACTATTATGTATATACTGGGAAATACGGATGTTTCGGGAATGTGATTCTGAGCCGGTTTCCGATATCTGAACAGGGAGTGGTGAAATTCGAACACAGTTCGAATCTGGCGCTTTATACGGACATCCGGGCCTGCGGGCATGACTTCCGGCTGTACAACTGTCATTTCGAGAGTTACAACATCTCCTTTCCCGGCATAGTCAAAGGCCTTTTCGAGCGCAGGGACGGCATACTCAGGGAAACGGAGCGGAAGATGAGACACTCGCTCTCATTGCGGCCCGAACAGGTCGACAAAGTGATTGAACACATATCGGACTGTCCGACAGAAACCATCCTGTGCGGGGATTTCAACGACAGTCCCATGTCTTACACATACCAGAGACTCATACGAGGACACAGGGATACGTTCTGCGAAGCAGGAAAGGGATTCGGAGCGACGTATTCGATATTAGGACTGCGGATAGACTATATCTTCATCCCCGAAATCTTCGAAACGCTATCCCACATATCACCGAAAACAGGATTTTCAGACCATTATCCCGTAATTTCGGTGCTGGGTGCCTGCAAGTAACGAATAAAAATCCATACAACATGAACCTGAAGGAAAATCTGGAAAAATCGATGGAAGTCCTGCGCAGCGGCGGGATTCTGCTTTACCCTACCGATACCGTGTGGGGATTGGGCTGCGATGCCACGGACCCGGAAGCGGTGTCCAGAATCTACGAATTGAAGCAGCGTGCCGACAGCAAGTCGCTGGTCCTTCTGGCGAGCGATTTGGATATGATAGCCAGGTATGTCAGGGAAATTCCGGAAATGGCCATACAGCTGATCGAGGTCAACGACCTGCCGATGACTATAATTTACCCGGGCGCCATCGCCTCCGACAGGCCGGAACCCGGACAGACTCCTGTAAAAGACAGGTATCTGCTGGCGTACAACACGGTAGCCGAAGACGGTTCGGTAGGAATCCGGATACCGATGATGAATTTCTGCACCGAACTGGTAAAACGGTTCGGCCGGCCGATCGTATCGACGTCAGCCAACATTTCCGGAGAACCTGCACCGCACTGTTTCGCTGAAATTTCCGAAAAGATAAAGGCCGGTGCGGACTACATAGTGGATGCCGGACTGGAAAAAGGCTCTACCGGAAAATCATCCTCGATAATCAGGATAGGCCTGGATTCCACCGTGGAAATCATCAGGAAATAAGGCAGAAGTGAGAGTAGACCGCAAACACGGCCGTCAGTGCCGCAGTTTCGGTCCTGAGACGAGACGGTCCGAGGTGTACCGGGATGAATCCGCACTGAATGGCGAAATTCACCTCTTCTCTGGAAAAATCGCCTTCGGGACCGATCAGGACAGCCATGTCGCGACATTCCCGAGGTATCCCGTCCAGGGCTTCCATCACTGACACGCGTCTGCGGTCTTCGTCCTCGAAACAGCAGGCTATGAGTTTGAGGCAGTCCTTCCTGTCATTCATCCTGTCAATATATTCACGGACTGACAGAGCCTCCGCCACCTCCGGAACCCTGCCTTTAAGCGACTGTTTGGCTGCGGACAGCAGGATTTTCTTCAGCCTGTCGGTCTTCAGCTGCCTGCGCTCGGAATGGTCTCCGATGACCGGAACTATGCGGTCTATGCCCGTCTCGCAGGCCTTTTCCGCAAACCATTCGTATCTGTCGGCATTCTTGGTAGGACAGACGGCCATTTCCAGATGATAGCCATGCCCTCCCCAATTCTCTTCGGTTTCCAGAATCTCGGCCCGGACCGCTTTGGAGCCGGCATCCGTTATCCTGCATCTGAAAAAGAGGCCGTTTCCGTCTATGACGGCGATTTCGTCGTCTGGCCGGTGCCTCAACACCTTGATACAGTGACGGGACTCTTCCTCGGAAAGAGTCAGCGAACCGCCCTCGATATTGTCAGAAAAAAACAGTTCCATACCGGACTGGGGTTAATATGGGATTTATCCTCTGACAAAGATAATTTTTTCTCACACTCTCCGAAAATTATTCATACTTTTGGGACTGAATTCAGCCGGACCGGCGATAAATCATGTACATAGGATTACTTTCAGACACACACGGCATCTTCGACAAGCCATTCAGGGACTTTTTCGAACCGGTAGATGAAATATGGCACGCGGGAGACTTCGGCTCGATACGCGTGGCCGATGAAATAGCGGCATTCAAGCCGCTCAAGGGCGTATTCGGGAACTGCGACGGAGCCGATGTAAGGCTCGACTTCCGTCAATACCTGCTGTTCGACTGCAGCGGGATGAAAGTGCTCATGACCCATATCGGAGGTTATCCGGGACGCTATGATCCACGGGCGAGGGCGCTTATAGACGAATACCGTCCCGACATTTTCGTATGCGGCCATTCGCACATCCTGAAAGTAGTCAACGACACGAAACGGAACATGCTGGTAATCAATCCCGGAGCTGCCGGCCTTCAAGGCTTTCACGTAGTAAGGACAGCTCTGAGATTCCGGATAGAAAACGGAGACATCAAGGATATGGAAGTCTTCGAAACGGAAAAATTCCGACCCGTAAAGGCAACGGAATGACCTGTCAGAACGGGAAAAGCAGCGGCAGCACTATCACCATCACTATCCCCATGACAATCTGCAGCGGAAGGCCCACCTTTATATAATCCATAAAAGTATATTGACCAGCCGGCATCACCAAGGCGTTCGGCGGCGTGGAAAACGGAGAAGCGAAGCACATACTTGCAGCCACCGTTACCGCGAAAAGGAAAGGAACCGGACTCACACCGAGCTGAACGGCACTCTGAAGGGCGATGGGAGCCATCAGGACCGCAGTCACCGTATTGCTGATGAACATCGTCATCAGCGAAGCCGTAAAATAAATGCCGGCCAGTAGCGCTACAGGTCCGAAATCACCGAGTCCATGGACCAGCGCCCCGGAAATACACCCCGACACGCCGGTCTTCTCGAGTGCCAGCGACATCGGCAGCATGGCGGCAAAAAGCACTATGGTCTCCCAGTTTATGGTCTTGTAGGCCGCCTCTACGTTCCTGAAACAGCCCGTAAGCACCATCAGCACACCGGCTATCATCACCGCCGTCACCGGCGCAACGGGGATGAAGTCGAATACCATCATCGCCACCATCAGAATCATAATCAGGGCCGCGACCGGGGCCTTGTAGTCGAGCGTCACCCTGGCTGCTTCCTCCAAAGGCTGTCCGAGCACCACCCAGTTCGAATCGTCCCTGCCCAGTCTCGCTATGTCGTGCCAAGTACCCTGCACCAGCAGGACATCGCCGCTATGCACCTTGACGTCGCCGAGGTCATGGAGGATATAGTCCTTCTGGCGGCGGATTCCGAGGATATTGACATTGTACTTGTCGCGGAAACCGGCATCCCTGACCGTCTGGTTGACCATCTGGGAAGCGGGCATCAGCACTATTTCGGCTATGCCTATATCATAAAACGCCAGAGTCTCCCCCGTCTTTCCGGAAGTCATCTCTGATGTATGGGAATCTATGATTTCCAGTCCGTAATCATCCGCAAACCTGCTTACGCCGTCACCGTCTCCGGTCAGATAAAGCACATCTCCTGAACGGAACACGGAATCGGGAGAAGCCAGTTCCTGCGTAACCGTTTTCAGAAACCTGTGCTGCGCGATTTCCCTGCGCCGTATTTCCAGTATATTGAGCCTGTATTTTTTTCTCAGGTCGAGCGAAAGCACGGTCTCCTCCAGTATCGGGGAACGCTCCGGGACGCGAAGCCTGAAAAGATTGTCCGAAAGGCTGTACTCATCCACCAGCTGTCCGAGGGATTTTCCATTGGAAGCCTTGTCGCTTTTCTTTTCCTTTCCCGAAAGAAAAATCCTGGACAACGGCAGCAGGACGATGATACCGGTTGCCAGACAGACCAGACCGACAGGAAGGAACGAAAAGAAAGACAGTTCTTCATACCCGGCACCTGTCAGCGTATCCTGGATAACCAGATTGGGCGGTGTACCGATAAGTGTCATCATCCCGCCCATGCTGCTGGCAAATGCGAGCGGCATCAGCAGACGGGAAGGGCTCATCCCGGCATTGCTGGCGAGGCTCACGACTATCGGGAGCATAAGGGCTACAGTACCGGTGTTGCTGACAAATGCCCCGATGCCTCCTGTAACGAGCATCACGAGGAGAAAAAGTTTCAGTTCGCTTTTTCCTGCGAGTTTCAATATCTTCGAACTGATCATCTTTGCAAGCCCCGTCTGGAAAATGGCTCCTCCGACGACAAAAAGCCCTATCATCATTATCACGACCTGATTCGAAAATCCCGACAGAGCCTCTTCAGGAGTAAGAATCTGGAATACAAGAAGTACCAGCAAGGCGCACAGCGCCACAACATCGGATCGGAATTTTCCGGACACGAAGAACGCCGCGGCCGCAATCAGGGTCAATATCGTTACAAGCATGCAGTATCGTTTTAAGCGGAATATCTTCAAAAATACAAAAAACTTTCCGGATACGGTTCCGCCGGAATCCGATTTCAAGGAATTTCATGAAATGTATTTTACGGAATTCACACCCCTCCGGAATTTGAAATTCCTGAAACAGTTCCTAAATTTGAAAACCCGTTCCAAGAATTACACTTTTAACGAATCCTGAAGACTGATATGGTACAGAAAACGAAATCGGTATGGTTCTGCTCGTCCTGCGGCAATGAAAGTCCGAAATGGATGGGCCGCTGCCCCGCCTGCGGCGAATGGAATACTATGGTGGAAGAAAAAGTGGCGGCCAAGGGGGCATCCGTCCGCAAATCCGATGAATTTTCTCCGGGAACATCGTCCCGACTGCTTTCCCTGGCGGAAATCGACTCTACGGAAGAAAGCAGGATTACCCTCAACAGCGCCGAAATGGACAGACTCCTCGGAGGAGGCATCGTAGAGGGTTCCCTCGTCCTCATCGCCGGGGAACCAGGCATAGGAAAATCCACTCTTTCCCTTCAGATACCGCTTCACTGCCAGGGACTTAAAACCCTGTATGCAACCGGAGAGGAGAGTGCCAAACAGGTAAAACTCCGGGCCGCGCGACTCGGAGGGGACGGAAGCGGCTGTCTGATTTACAGCGAGACACTGGTGGAAAACATCATCGCCGAAGCGAAAAGGACGGAGCCTGACCTGATGATAGTGGATTCGATTCAGACAGTCTACACCCAGACCATGGAGTCGTCGCCCGGCTCCGTATCGCAGATAAAGGAATGCACCTCTATGCTTCTGAGACTGGCGAAAGACAGCGGCATTCCTGTCATTCTCATCGGACACATAACGAAAGAAGGCAGCATAGCAGGGCCGAAAGTGCTGGAACACATCGTGGATGTAGTGCTCCAGTTCGAAGGTGACAACACCGGGGCATACCGTCTCCTGCGAAGCATCAAGAACCGCTTCGGCTCCACGGCGGAAATGGCGGTCTTCGAAATGACGGGAAAAGGGCTGAGAGAGGTAAGCAACCCGTCGGAAATGCTGATTCCCATGCACGGACAGGGGCTGAGCGGCATAGCGGTAAGCGCCATGCTGGACGGTTCGAGATCTTTTCTGATAGAGGTGCAGGCTTTAGTCAGTTCGGCAGCCTACGGGACCCCGCAGCGTTCCGCGACCGGCTTCGATGTCAGACGGCTGAACATGCTGCTGGCAGTTCTGGAAAAAAGGGCCGGATTCAGACTCGGCGTTAAAGACGTGTTCCTGAATATGGCAGGCGGACTGCGTGTCTCGGATCCGGCCTGCGACCTGGCCGTAATATGCGCCGTACTGTCATCGAATTTCGATTTCGCGATACCGTCTGACGTATGTTTTGCAGGAGAAGTCGGGCTCAGCGGGGAAATCCGCCCCGTTTCACAGATTGAAAGACGCATAGCGGAAGCGGCCAGACTCGGTTTCAAGAGTATCTACGTATCGGCCTTCGGCGTCATAAACAGCAATCCTGCAGGTATCGGTATCATCCGCGTAGCCGATGTCCCGTCACTCTGCAGGAAACTGTTCAGGGAAGAAAAGCGTTGAGGACTTCTCCGGAATCCTCTTTTATATCTGCCTTCCTGCCAGATGGCACTCCCACTTCCAGGCTGCGGCCAAAGTCTCTTCGACCGTACGTGCGGCCTTCCAGCCCAGTTCCCTGTTTGCCAAGGAAGTATCCGCCCAGATGGCAGTAATGTCACCCGCGCGGCGCGGAGCGAATCTGTAATTCAGTTTAAGATGGTTTACCTGTTCGAACTTGGTCACGAGTTCCAGGACGGAAACCGGACGCCCGGTACCGATATTGAAAATCTCGTAATCCTTCTTCATCTTTCCGTCGAGCATGCGGGCGACTGCGGCTACATGAGCCTTCGCCAGATCGACTACGTCTATATAGTCCCTCAGACAGGTTCCGTCAGGAGTAGGATAATCGTTGCCGAAAATGCTCAGGCATTCGCGCTTGCCGATGGCCGTCTGGGTAATGAAAGGGACCAGATTGTTCGGCACGCCGCGCGGAAGTTCTCCGATAAGGGCTGAAGGATGCGCTCCGATAGGGTTGAAATACCTCAGTGCAATACCTTTCACCGGTCCGAGCCGGAGTTTCCCGGGCAGGATTTCAGAACCGTACGCCCCCGTAGCACGGACTACATCCGTGAGAATATCCTCGCAGATCTGTTTTGTCGCACCGTATGAAGACTGCGCCGGCTGACGCGGGGATTCCTCCGTCACAGGGAGTTTATCCGTCTCTCCGTACACCGTGGCGGATGAGGAGAAAAGCACGTTGCACCCTCCGTGATTCTTCGCCGCATCGAGGATATTCAGGAAAGAAGTCAGATTGTTCTTGTAATATTTGATAGGTTCAGCCACCGATTCGCCTACGGCCTTGAATGCCGCGAAATGGATGACGGCATCTATCCTGTACTTCTCGAAAACCATATCCACGAGTTTCTGGTCGCAACAGTCTATCTGCTCGAAAGGGATATCATCCCTGCCGGTAATTTTCCTGACTCCCTCGAAACAGGTAAGGTCGCAGTTCGACAGATTGTCGGCCACTACTACGTCATATCCTGCTTCTATGAGTTCTACGGTCACGTGGCTGCCGATGTACCCTGCTCCACCGGACACCAAAACACATTTTTTCTTCTGTTCCATAATATATTGCGGTTATTAATTATGCCAATCATACAAAAATAGTAAATTTGAGGCTCATAACAAATCCGGAACCGACAATGTTTTCCTTTTCCAAGTGTTTTTTTTCTTTTCAGCTGCTGATTATTACGGCTTTGCCGGCCGTTTCGGCGGAGAATGAGGGGGAAGGCGCCCATGATTCGCCGAATCGTATTGAAAATTTCGTCCGGGGCACAGTCTTGCCTGAACTGGAAGGCGCGTCTGTCGGACTGCTCGCCGTTTCGCCCCAGGGGGATACGCTGGCCGAGATGAATTCCGGCAGACTGTTTATTCCGGCTTCCAACATGAAACTGATTACCACGGGACTGGCCCTGGACCGGCTGGGGTCCGGCTACACTTTCGACACCAGGATAGGTTTCACCGGGAAAATCGAAGAGGGGATTCTGAACGGGGATATTTACATCGTAGGCGGAGGCGATCCCACGCTGGCTTCCGATGACAGCATTGCCGTAGGCACGGATGAACTTTTCCGTGAATGGACCGGAATAATCCGCAAGGCCGGCATCAGACAGATAGAAGGACATATCGTGGGAGACGACAGGTTTTTCGATATCGGCATGCCTGAGGACAGGACCTGGCAGTGGGATGACTGCGGGACATATTACGGTACGGGAATAAGCGGGCTGAACTTTTATGAAAACATCCAGAGTTTCCATGTCTCTGCCGGAGCGAATACCGGAGACCCGGTAACCGTCACCGCCGGATATCCGGTATGTCCGTGGATGAAAATCAGCTATGACTGTTCCACTGCAGAAGCCGGAACCGGAGACAGACTCTATTACTATACTTCAAATCTGGCTCCCGTCGGGGAAATCAGGGGGACATTCGCGGCAGACCGCGCTCCCAAAACGATAGAATGCAGCAACAAGTTCCCGGCATACACCTGTGCATCGTATTTCAGGGACTGGCTGGAAGCGGAAGGGATAAGCTGCCGCGGAGGCGCCGCAGACTGCGGATATTTCTCCCGTCCGGGAGGGCAGAAGAAAAACGCGCATTGTCCGGACATTCCGGCACACCCGGAGAATATCGGAATCATAGGTATGACCGGGTCCCCTGTCCTGTCAAGAATAGTATTCGAGACCAACCATGAAAGCAACAACGTATACGCGGAAGTCCTGTTCCACACCTTGGGGAAGGCCGTGACACGTTCGGCCGGTTATGACAGCAGCAGGTCTGCCGCCGAAATCCTGCTCTCGGGTTTGGGTCTGGACCCGGAAGAAGTGAATATAGTGGACGGAAGCGGACTTTCGAGACAGAATCTTCTGTCGCCCTCATTCATTTGCGGATTTCTGGAAGCCATGACCGAAAGCGATGAATTCGGAAATTTCGCTTCCAGCCTGCCCTCTCCGGGAAGCGGAGGTACGATGCAGGCCGTGATGCAGGGATACGACACTTCGCTTACTTCGAGAATCAGACTGAAAAGCGGCTCGATGAACGGGACCAAATGTTTCAGCGGCTATGTTTTCCCCGTATCCGGAGAAAAGCCGGCTGTTTTCTCGATTATGATAAACAATTCCCTGCTGTCGCAGTACAGGATGCAAAAAATCATTGACCGGATACTTTTCCTGCTCGTCAGCGAACTGGACAGGACCGGTCAATGATATGGCTGAAAAAACCTGGAGGGTCCGGGATTATTTGGAGATGACGGCGCTGAGTTTCTCGCTCAGTTCATCGAGTTTCTCCAGCATTTCCCTGCGGATATTGTCGTAATATCCTTTCTTGGGACCTTCCGCCGGATGGTTGATTTTGTCCTTGAGCGAATTGTAAAGGTCTACCGCACCATCGATGATGGCAGACACCTCGTCCGAATTCTTGCCCGGATTCAATGCCACGAACAAAGAACAGTCATCGATGAATTCGCCGATGAAATATTCGATGTCTTTTTTGACGTCTCTGAGATTCATACTGTTAAACTGTTTTGTGTCAATAAATTAAAAGCATCCGACAGGACGGAAGGCCGCCTCGCCGGCATTCAAACCGCAAAGATAGAAAAAACCTCCGGCATTCACCGACAAATTCAGATAAATTTGCAAAATTGAAAATCATTTATTTACCTTTGCGGCGATTTTAGACGAAAATAAAGCAGTTATGAAAATGGTTTTTGCAACGGGCAATAGCGGAAAACTGCGAGAGGCATCAGAGATTTTAGGCAGGGGATTTGAGCTCGTTACCCCGGCACAGATGGGAATCCTCGAGGATATTCCCGAAACAGGCACGACCCTGAAAGCGAATTCGCAGCAAAAAGCCGACTTTATCTGGCAGAACTGCCATACGGACTGTTTCGCAGACGATACGGGACTGGAAGTGGATGCTCTCGGCGGCGCTCCAGGAGTCCATACGGCCAGATATGCAGGCGAGGACAAGGATTTCAACAAGAATATGGACAAGCTCCTGGGTGAACTCTCACGGAAGGAAATGGAAGCGTCCATGATGAAATCCATGGGCATAACCCCTAAAAAGGATCTGCGCAGGGCGCGTTTCAAAAGTGTAGTCACACTCATCCTCGACGGACAGAGATATTTCTTTACAGGGGTACTGGAAGGCAGGATTGCCAGACGGAAATCAGGCAACGGAGGCTTCGGCTACGACCCAGTGTTCATCTCCGATGACTATCCGGATGTCACTCTTGCGGAAATCTCCGAAGAACAGAAGAATGCCATATCCCACAGAGGCAAGGCACTCAGGGCGATGAGCGAGTTCCTCGGCACGCGTTCATGAACAGTTCGGAATTCATATTGCTTCATACGACCGGATTCGGCGAAAACTCCGTCATCCTGCATACTCTCTCGAAAGAATACGGCAGGAAGGGGTTTTTCGTGAAGAATATTTCCAGGCGGCCTGTCTCTCCGATGTTCTTCCCTCTGGCAATCCTCGAAGCGGATATTTATGAAAACGACAGGTCGAGACTGTTCAATGTCAGAAACATCGCGCTCAGGCATCCGCTTGCGGGCATCCGCAACGACCTGAAAAAAAGCGCCATATCCATATTCATCAGCGAGGTACTGTACCGTGTGACAAGAGAGGGAGTGCGGGATATCGACCTGTATGAAATGTGCGAAAAAAACATCCTGCTTTTAGATGCCCTGAAAGAGGATTTCTGCAATTTCCACCTGTACTTTCTCCTCGAATTCATCATCGCGCTCGGATTCAGTCCGGAGGAGGAAAATCTGGAACCGTTTACGGGAGACCTCTCGGGGCAGGTCTCAAGATTCATGAAACGGCCGTTTTCGGAGGCCATGCTCATGCCCTTGACCGGAGACCAGAGGAACGGAATAGCGGAAAGGCTGCTCAGATATATTGAATATCATACCGAAGCTGCCGTCAACGTGAATTCACTGAAGGTTCTCCACGAGATTTTCAGATAGACTCCCAGATATAGACCTTGTCAGAGCGGCGGAGTTTTTCGGTCTGGCCGCCAAGTTCGACCGGCACGGAACAGTAAACGCCTTTCCCGGCTTCAGACACCGGTTTCAGATCCACGCGGATTTCCCCGACTTTCTGCTCGACCACGCCTGTGGACGGGCCGATAATCAGGATGTCGTCGCCGGTTTTAAGCGAAGCGGATTCTATCAGGATCTCGGCTACACCGGGTCTGGCGAACCAGTTCGTGACCTTGCCGCAGTAGATTTTCCTTCTGGTGGCCTTGCTGCCGTAAACCTCGCTCCATTCGCCTAATCGCGCCCCCTGATAATAGCCGTCCCAGAACCCCCTGTTGAAGACTTCCGAAAGTTCCTTCTTCAGCTCCGCCGCCAATTCCGGAGTATAGCTGCCGTCGCATACGGCATCAGCAGCCCTGCGATAGCAGGAAGCCGTCCTTTTCACGTATTCAGCCGACCTCGCCCTGCCCTCTATCTTGAAGACGGTGACGCCGGCCTCGGTTATCTTGTCCATAAACTCTATGGTACACAGGTCTTTGGGCGACATTATGTATTTGTTGTCCACCACGAGCCTGTTCCCTGTTTCAAGGTCTGTCACCTCATAGCCGCGACGGCATACCTGATAGCAGGCCCCGCGGTTCGCGGAAGCTCCGTACTCATGCAGGCTGAGATAACATTTCCCGGATACGGCCATGCACAGGGCGCCATGAGCGAACATTTCTATCCCGACACGGCGGCCTGACGGCCCTTTTATATCCTGGGAATCTATGATGGACCTTATTTCCCTGACCTGATGCAGGTCGAGTTCCCTGGCGAGGACGATGACATCGGCATACTGCGCATAGAACCGCAGCGCCTCCGCATTGGAAATGCTCAACTGAGTGGAGATATGGACTTCGATGTCAAGAGACCTGGCATAGGTTATCGCCGCCATATCGGACGCGATGACTGCCGTGATTCCGGCCGCCTTCGCCGCCTCCAATGTCCTGCGCATGTCTTCCAGATCATTCTGGTAAAGGACAATATTCAGAGTAAGGTATGACTTGATACCGTGCTCCCGGCAAATCCGGCATATTTCCGGGAGATCTTCCATTTTGAAATTGTTGGCCGAATGAGAGCGCATATTCAGACGCTCGACGCCGAAATACACGGAATCGGCACCTCCCTGAACAGCTGCCTGCAGACATTCGAAATTGCCGGCAGGAGCCATTATTTCCAGATCTTTCCTGTTCATTCTTCCGATTATCTGTTCCTTCCCAGAAGCTTGTCGGCATACCTGTGCAGGATTTCATAACGGACCTTTCCGAGCCCGATCATGCCTGCATGGTTCATCGCCTGCGCGTGCAGCCTGATGATTTCATACTTGACATCCTCATCTATGCCGAGAGCCTCGTATATTTCCTTGACTCTGGCTATCTTGGCGGTTTTCTCGGCATCATTGCCTGCCTTCATCTCCATAGCACGGATCAGAGCCGTCTTTCCGTGCAGGGAATCCACGGCGCCCGACTTCTCCAGTTCCTCCCCCTTTTCCATAGCCCGCGTAAGCAGCCATGTCTTCTTGTTGTTTATGATATCGCCTCCTATCTTCTTCCCGAAAACGGCAGAGTCGCCGTAAGTGTCGAGATAGTCGTCGGTAATCTGGAATGCGAGACCGAGGTCGTAGCCGAATCTGTACAGGAGTTCGCAGGTTCTCCTGTCCGCTCCGGCGATGATGGCGCCGAGTTTGGCCGAACAGGCGATGAGAACTGCCGTTTTCAGCCCGATCATCTTCAGGTACGCCTCCATCGAGACGTCGTTCGAATTCTCGAAATCCATATCATACTGCTGTCCTTCGCAGACCTGGGCGGCCGTCACGGTAAAGAGGTCCAGGACTTCGGGAAGGACGGCGGCAGGAGCCTTGGCTATCCTGCGGTAGCTGTCTATCAGCATCACGTCTCCAGAAAGGATAGCGGTATTGTCGCCCCATTTGCGGCAGACTGTCGGAACGCCCCTGCGCATATCGGAATCGTCCATTATGTCATCGTGAATCAAAGTGAAGCTGTGGAATATTTCCAGGGCGGCAGCCGGTTCGAGAATGCTTTCGTCGATATTGTCCCTGAAAAGGGAATAGGCAAGAAGGCAGAGACGGGGGCGCACCCGTTTTCCGCCGATTCCCATCATATACCGCAGCGGGTCGTAAAGCCCATCCGGTTCATCGTTGAATGCAATGTTTTCGAACAGACTGTCTACAGTCTCCTCAATCCGGGTTTCAGTGATCATACTATTGTCTTTAAACATTACAAAGATAGGAAAACTTCGGCATTGCGGCAGCACCGGAAAGAAATTTTCCCTAAATTTGTAAGATTCCCGACAGGTATCACAATTTACGGACAACGTCACATGCAGGCAGAAAACATAGCGACTGTGGTCAAGCATACCGGAAGCCATTATCTTCTTTCGAGGCTCCCCGAATGGGACCTGTTCCCGGCTGTCCTCAGAGGCAGAATCAGGCTGAAAGGCAGCGGTTCCACCAATCCTGTGGCAGTGGGCGACCGTGTCGTGTACGAATGCGGCGACGGACACCCGACTCTGGAAAATCCGGCCGTTATCAGATCCGTGGCCGAAAGGACCAATTACGTAATACGCAAGTCGGCCAACCTGTCTCGACAGTCCCATATCATAGCCGCAAACGTGGATCAGGCTATGATAGTGGCTACGCTGGATTTCCCAGAAGTGAAGCTGCCGTTTCTGGACAGGATTCTGGTAACGTGCGAGATTTACAGCGTACACCCTGTCATAGTCCTGAACAAAATCGACCTTTTCAGGGAAACTTACGGCGCACAGCTTGACGCATTCCACCGGATTTATGAAGGGGCAGGCTACGGAATCATCGAGGTTTCCGCCCTTACCGGCGAGGGTGTTCAGGAGCTCCGCAGCGCCTGCAAAGACAGGATTTCTCTCTTTTCCGGCGTTTCAGGAGTAGGCAAATCATCACTTATCAAGGCTCTGGATCCGTCCGTCGACGTGAAAATCGGAGAAATTTCGGAAGCCCATCTCCAGGGCAGGCATACCACGACTTTTTATGAAATGTATCCGCTGTCTTCAGGAGGATTCATCATAGACACCCCCGGTATCAGAGGGTTCGGATTAGTGGACGTGGAGCCTGAAGAAATAGCCCTTTATTTTCCGGAAATGCTCAGGGCCTCGGAAAAATGCCGGTTCACCCCCTGCACCCATACGCACGAACCTGGTTGTGCGGTAAAGGCTGCCGTAGAAGAAGGGACCATAAGCTATGAAAGATATTCGTCCTATATAGGAATGCTGGACGAAGGGAAAAAGTACCGCTGAAAATCATGGGCGTAAACAGGAACATACTGAACCTGGCAGTGCCGAGCATTCTGGCAAACATTACCGTACCGCTCGTCGGTATGGCGGATATCGCCGTGGCCGGCCACATAAATACTTCCTCCGCCGCCACTCTCATAGGCGGCGTGGCCATCGGGACCATGCTTTTCGATCTCCTTTACTGGAATTTCGGTTTTCTGCGGGTCGGTACAGGCGGCCTGACGGCCCAGGCGTTCGGGCGGGGAAAGATGCGGGAATCGGCGGACATCCTGAGCAGGGCCTGCGGCATCGCTCTGTTGTGCTCCCTGTTTCTCATAGCCGTTCAGTGGCTTTTCATCAGACTCGCATTTATGGTCATAGACTGCACTCCTGAGGTGGAAGCTCTGGCTTCGGAATATTTCTTCATCAGGATATGGGCCTCTCCGGCGACATTGAGCCTTATGGCTCTGAAAGGCTGGTTCATAGGTATGCAGGACAGCATATCGCCCATGGTGACGGATCTGACGGTAAATGTAGTGAACGTAGCGGCAAGCATCATTCTGGCATTGGGAATAAGGACCGGCGACTTTTCGTGGCAGGGCATCGGCTTTCCAGGCATAGCTGCCGGAACCGTCATCGCACAGTATTCGGGTCTTCTGTGCGCTCTGACGATACTGGCGGTAAAATACGGAAAGAAAGTGTTCGCGGGCTACCCGGCAAGAGATATTTTCAGGGCATTCAAGGGTTCGGAAATGCGGCATTTTTTCGTGATGAACTCCGACCTTTTCGTCAGATCGCTCTGCTTTATAGGCATATACATCGGATTCACAGCCTTTTCTGCGCATTACGGAGACCTGCCGCTTGCGTCCGGTTCCGTGCTTATGAAAATCATGATGCTGTTCTCGTACTTCGTTGACGGTTTCGCATACGCGGGAGAAGCCCTGACGGGCCGCTATATCGGCTCCGGAGAAACCGGCAAACTGCGAAAGACGGTAAAATTCGTATTTGTCTGGAGCCTTAGCATCGGAGTCGCCTTCATGTTCCTCTACGCATTCGCGGGGCTGCCGATACTCAAAGTCATGACTTCCGACCACCAGGTCATCGACATGTCCCTGAAATATATGCCATGGATGGTCATGATGCCTGTAGTCGGATGCGCTGCATTCGCCTGGGACGGAATTTACATCGGGGCGACGGCTTCGAGGCCTATCAGGAATACTATGATATTGGCGGCAGCCGGATTTTTCCTGACATACCTTGCCGGGACGGCAGTCCTGAAATTTTCCGGAATGGACGGCGGGCGTCTATCCGTTACGGCCGTACACCTGCTTCTGGGTGCATATCTTATCCACCTGATAATCAGGACAGTATACCTTTCGTTGCGATACCGGAAAGATATTCTGCCCGGGGCGCATATCCCGAACGGAAATTTTTAGTACATTTGTATGATATCACATAATCAACATTCTATGAAACACTTTACATTACCGAAAGACGGAGGTCTCATCGAAAAGGACCTGACATCCGACATTCTTCACAGTTATGAAAAAATCCCGACGGAAATTTATGAAGATCAGGAAGATGCAAGCAAAAAAATAGCCGATATCATCATATCAGCCATAAAAGGGCACAAGGGGGGCAGCTTCAAACTCGGTCTTACCACAGGCACGACTCCTGTCAGTCTTTACAGGGAACTTACGTCCAAATATCATGAAGGTGCCGTGTCTTTTGCAAACGTAGAAGTGTTCAGCATCGACGAATACTATCCTGCCGGCAAGGGCGAAGCCCAGAGCCGCAACCACAGGCTTCATGAAGAGTTCATAAACAATGTCGACCTCAAAAAGGAAAACATCCACATTCCGGACGGTACCGTAAGCAAGGACAACATCGCGGCCTACTGCGCCGGATACGACAAAGCCATATCCGGGCTCGACCTTCTGGTCATCGGCGTCGGAGAACAGGGGCAGATCGGCTTCAACGAGGCCGGGTCTTCAGAAAAGAGCCGCACCAGGACCGTCCTCCTTTCCTACAAGTCCAGGAAAGCGCAGTCGCGCAATTTCAACGGCAATATCGCCGACACTCCAAAGACTGCCATCACCATCGGCATCGCCACGATGATGAGCGCCAGAAAAATCATCCTTATGGCCTGGGGAGAAGACAAGGCCAATGCAGTCAAGCAAATCGTCGAAGGCCCGGTCACTCCGGACTGCCCGGCTTCGTTCCTGCAGAAACACGAGAATATTTCCTTCTATGCCGACGAAAATTCGGCAAGCCTGCTGACCAGGATTGTCGCTCCGTGGCTGGTCGGACCTTGCGACTGGACGCCGAAATTCATCCGCAAGGCCGTGGTATGGCTCTGCGAGACAGTCCACAAGCCTATTCTCAAGCTCACCCATCAGGATTATATCCAGCACTCACTCGGAGAACTTCTGGAACAGAAAGGCGCATACGACAAGATAAACATCGATGTGTTCAACGACCTTCAGCACACCATCACGGGCTGGCCTGGAGGGAAACCGAATGCAGACGATTCCACCAGACCGGTATCCTCGTCTCCTTTCCCGAAGAGGGTGGTGATTTTCTCTCCGCATCCGGACGATGACGTCATCTCCATGGGCGGTACTTTCATCCGCCTCGTGGAACAGGGGCACGATGTCCATGTAGCTTACGAGACTTCCGGAAACGTAGCCGTTCACGACGACGTGGTTCTCCAGCATATGGACACTGCGCATGAACTCGGCTTCGCGGACAAGTTCGATGAAGTGAAGGCCATAGTCGGAAGCAAGAAACCGGGCGAGCCGGAACCTCGCGCGCTTCTCGACATAAAGGCCGCAATCAGGCGCGCCGAAGCCCGCTCGGCCGTGAGGTCATTCGGTCTGAACGAAAACACGAACGCACACTTCCTGAACCTTCCGTTCTACGAGACCGGAGGAATCAAGAAAGGCCAGCGGACACAGAAAGACATAGACATCATCATTGACCTTCTGAACAAGGTCAAACCTCACCAGATATACCTTGCAGGAGACCTGGCCGACCCTCACGGCACCCACAGAGTCTGCACGGAAGCGGTTCTTGCAGCCCTCGAACAGCTCAAAAACGAAAACTGGCTGAAAGAATGCCACGTATGGCTGTACCGCGGAGCATGGATGGAATGGGAACTCGGCAAGGTGGATATGGCCGTTCCTCTCAGCCCTGACGAACTCATAAAGAAACGCCACGCCATCTACAGACACGTGTCACAGAAGGATATCGTACCGTTCCCGGGCGACGATTCCCGCGAATTCTGGCAGAGGGCGGAAGACAGGACGCAGAACACCGCACGCCTGTACAACGAACTCGGAATGGCGGAATACCAGGCCATCGAAGTATTCGTGAAACTGTTTTAAATGAAAAGATAAAGAAATGAGACTGATTATCAATGAAAGCGACGCCAAGGGCGCAATATGGGCAGCCCGCTACATCGTATCGAAAATACGTGAAAAGGCCGCTGTATCCGACAAGCCGTTCGTTCTCGGACTTCCTACCGGTTCCACTCCGATAGCCACTTACCGGGAACTTATCCGCATGCACAAGGCAGGGGAAATTTCCTTCAGGAACGTCATCACGTTCAATATGGACGAATACGTCGGACTGCCGGAATCCCACCCGGAAAGTTACCACTCGTTCATGGCCAGAAATTTCTTCGACCATGTAGATGTGCCCAAGGGCAATATAAATATCCTTAACGGCAATGCGCCCGACCTCTCCGCGGAATGCGCCTCATACGAAGCACGCATAGAGGCCGCCGGCGGCATAGACCTCTTCATGGGAGGTGTGGGAGAAGACGGCCACCTCGCTTTCAACGAACCGTTCTCCTCACTGGTTTCACGCACCCGCGTAAAAACCCTGACCTACGACACCATTTTAGTGAATTCGAGATTTTTCGACAACGATATCACCAAGGTGCCGAAACTGGCCCTCACCGTGGGAGTCGGTACGGTAATGTCGGCCAAGGAGGTGCTGGTTCTGGCTTTCGGACACAAGAAGGCTCGCGCGCTTCAGCAGGCCGTGGAAGGCGCATACTCGCAGGCCTGCACGCTGTCAGCCCTCCAGGCTCATCCGCACGGAATCATCGTGTGCGACGAACTTGCGGCCGGAGAACTGAAAGTGAATACATACCGTTATTTCAAGGACATAGAAAAGGACAATCTGTAGTTTCCTGTCCGACATAAACAAAAAACGCGGCTCCGGAGTTCATCTGGAGCCGCGTTTTGGCTGAAAACAATCCTGAATGATTATTCAGCTTTCTTTTCCTCAGCCGGAGCTTCGGCTGCAGGAGTTTCCTCGGCCTTAGCCTCGGCAGCAGGCTCAACAGGAGTCTCTACAGCCGCGGTTTCCTCTACTGCAGGAGCAGCAGGAGCGGCCTCGGCAGCCTTCTTCGAACGGCTGCGGCGCGTAGAAGACTTCTTGGCATCCTTCTTGGCTGTTGAAGCAAGTGCTGCCTCGTTGAAGTCTACCAACTCTATGAGGGCCATATCGGCGCTGTCTCCATGACGGAATCCTGTCTTCAGTACACGGGTGTATCCGCCCGGACGGGAAGCCACCTTCGGAGCGATGTTGCGGAAAAGTTCCGTAACGGCTTCCTTGTTCTTCAGATAGCTGAAGACGATACGGCGAGAATGGGTCGTGTCCTCTTTGGACTTTGTAATCAGAGGCTCGACATACATTTTAAGAGCTTTTGCCTTGGCTTCGGTAGTGTTGATCCTCTTGTATTTGATAAGAGAGACAGCCATATTGGCAAGGAGGGCCTTGCGGTGCCCGCTCTTGCGGCTAAGGTGATTGATTGCTTTATTGTGTCTCATACTTTAAACAGTCTTTTTCTTTGGTTCAATATTATACTTCGATACATCCATACCGAATGACAGTTTCATCTTTTCGACAAGAAGATCGATTTCATTGAGAGACTTCCTTCCGAAATTCCTGAACTTCATCAGTTCCGACCTCGAATACGAAACCAGATCGGCGAACGTATCGATATCGGCTGCCTTCAGGCAGTTGTACGCCCTGACTGAAAGTCCCATATCGGAAAGCTTCGTCAGGAGGAGATGCCTCATCCTGAGCGACTCTTCATCGAGCTCCTTGGAATCCGATTCCACAGCGCTCTCCAACGACAGTTTCTTCTCGTCGGTAAAGAGCTTGAAGTGGTAGATAAGAATATTGGCAGCCTCCTGAAGCGCGAGCTTCGGTGTGATGGAACCGTCGGTAATGATTTCGAGAGTCAGTTTCTCATAATCGGTCTTCTGCTCCACACGCCAGTTGTCCACTATCCAGTTGACATTCTTTATCGGAGTGTAGATGGCATCTACCGGAATAGTACCTATCGGAGTATCGGAATCCACATTTTCGTCTGCCGGCACGAAACCGCGTCCCTTGCCTATGTTGAGGGAGATTTCCAGTTTCACTGACGGTTCGAGAGAACAGATGTGGAGTTCTGGATTCAACACCTTGAAAGAAGACAATCCTTTGGAAATATCCTCTGCGGTAAACTCCTGCTTGCCGCTGACTACGATGTTTGCCACCTCGGAATCTACAGTTTCCACCATTCTTTTGAACCTCACCTGCTTGAGGTTAAGAATAATGTCCTGCATCCCTTCAATCACTCCCGGGATGGTGGCGAATTCCTGGTCCACTCCCGAAATCTTGACTGAATTGATAGCAAAACCTTCCAGAGAAGACAACAGAATGCGGCGAAGAGCGTTACCGATTGTCTGTCCGTACCCAGGCTCCAGAGGCCTGAATTCAAAGCGGCCAACGGTATCGGTCCCTTCGAGCATTATTACCTTGTCCGGTTTCTGAAATGCTAAGATTGCCATATTATCGATTCTTTTTGGGTGTTAATTATTACTTGGAGTACAACTCGACGATGAGCTGCTCGTTTATATTCTCCGGAATCTCCTCCCTTACAGGGACATTGAGATATTTTCCGGTAAGAGCCTTTGCGTCGAACTCTATCCAGGAATATTTTGCAGCCGATGCCACACTGTTCTGGATGACTTCAAGGCTCTTGGATCTCTCTCTTACAGCCACTACGTCACCTGGCTTTACCTGGGCGGAAGGGATATTGCAAACCTGTCCGTTCAGAGTGATGTGGCAGTGAGATACGAGCTGCCTTGCAGCTGCTCTGGTAGGAGCTATGCCCATACGGTAAACGATGTTGTCGAGACGGGACTCCAGAAGGATAAGAAGGTTCTCGCCCTTCTGTCCCTTCATACGGGATGCTTTCTCGTAAGTGTTGCGGAACTGTCTCTCAAGCACTCCGTACGTGTATTTTACTTTCTGTTTTTCCCGCAGCTGGGTACCGTACTCGGAAACTTTCTTGCGCTTTCTTGCCAGACCATGCTGTCCCGGAGGATAATTCCTCTTCTCGAAATCCTTGTCTGTTCCGAAAATAGGCTCGCCGAACCTGCGGGCGATTTTAGTAGTTGGTCCAATATATCTTGCCATAGCAATTTCCTTTATCTCTAAAAAATTAAACTTTACGACGGCCTTTCGGTCTGCATCCGTTGTGAGGCATAGGAGTCACGTCTATGATTTCGGTGATCTCGATACCTGCACCGTGTATGGTCCTTATGGCGGACTCACGTCCTGCACCCGGACCCTTGACGTATGCTTTCACTTTGCGAAGACCCAGATCGTACGCAGTCTTGGCTGCATCCGCTGCGGCCACCTGCGCTGCGTATGGAGTGTTCTTTTTTGAACCCCTGAAACCGCTCTTGCCTGCTGAAGACCAGCTTATGACCTGACCGATACTGTTGGTGAGGGTCACAATCACGTTGTTGAAGGTCGATGAAATATGGGCTTCACCGTACGCGTCAACCTTTACAACTCTCTTTTTGCTTGTTGATGTTGCTTTTTTTGCCATAATTCATTTCCCGTTATTTGGTTGCTTTCTTCTTGTTTGCAACGGTTTTCTTCTTACCCTTTCTCGTACGGGCATTGTTCTTCGTGCTCTGACCGCGGACAGGAAGTCCGATACGGTGACGGATTCCCCTGTAGCAGCCGATATCCATCAGACGTTTGATGTTCATCTGGACAGCTGAACGAAGCTCTCCTTCGATTTTGTATTCGGTCGCGATCACGTTACGGATACCTGCTATCTGCTCGTCGTTCCATTCGCCTACCTTGGTATCGAAGTCGATACCGAGTCCGGACAGGATCTTCCTGGCAGAGCTGCGGCCAATTCCGAAGATATAGGTCAGACCTATCTCTCCCCTTTTGTTGTTAGGTAAATCAACTCCGGCTATTCTTGCCATAATTATACTTTATTTTATTTATTATACAACTAAATAAAAATTATCCCTGACGCATTTTGAATTTAGGATTCTTCTTGCAGATCACGTAAAGACGGCCTTTACGCTTGACGATCTTGCAGTCCTCGCTGCGCTTCTTGATGGATGCCTTGACTTTCATTATCGTAAATTTTTAAACTTGCATTTACAATACTGCAAATTGTTTTATTTGTACCTGAAAGAAATTCTTCCCTTTGTCAAATCATACGGTGACATTTCGACTCTTACTCTGTCTCCCGGCAGAATTTTGATATAGTGCATTCTCATTTTACCTGAGATATGAGCCAGAATCACATGTCCGTTCTCCAGCTCTACCTTGAACATTGCGTTAGGCAGTGTCTCCACTATGACACCTTCCTGTTCTATTGCTGACTGTTTCGGCATTAAAATATCACTTTAAAATTTAACATCAGACTTTTCAATAAAATCAAAGGTCGACAGTATTTCAGGAGCACCTTTTCTGACAACAACCGTAAGTTCGAAATGCGCCGATTTCTTATGATCCGCCGTGTGCACTGCCCAACCATTCTTAGATAGATACACATTTCTGGCTCCTGCATTGATCATCGGTTCGATACAAATCGTCATCCCGTCCACGAGTTTGTTGCCCTTTCCAGGTCTGCCGTAGTTCGGGACTCCCGGATTCTCATGCATGTGTCTGCCGATGCCGTGTCCTTCAAGTTCACGGACGACAGAGAAACCGAACGATTCGGCATACGACTGCACCGCGTGTCCGATATCGCCTGTCCTGTTACCGTCCACCGCCTTTTCTATTCCCTTGTAAAGGGACTCCTTGGTGACATCCAGAAGCTTTCTGGTCTGCTCGTCCACCTCCCCCACCGGGAAAGTGTAGGCAGAGTCGCCGTTGTAGCCCTTGTACAGGGTGCCGCAGTCCACGGAGACGATATCGCCCTCCTTCAGCACATAGTCTGACGGAAATCCGTGCACCACGACATCATTTACGGAAATACAAAGAGCGGCAGGAAAGCCTTCATAACCCAGAAAGCTCGGTATAGCTCCGTGATCACGGATGAAGGTCTCGGCTACCCTATTCAACTCAAGAGTTGTCACACCAGGGGCAACCGCCTTACCGACCTCAGCCAATGTCTTCGATACGAGAATGGCATTCTCGCGCATCAGCGCTATTTCTTCCTCAGTTTTCGGCTTTACCATAATCTTGGATTTACTGAAATTACATTCCCGAGCGGCCTTTCAGACGTCCCGTCTTCATCAGTCCGTCGTAGTGGCGCATCAGCAAATGACTCTCGATCTGCTGGAGGGTATCCAGAACCACGCCGACAAGAATCAGCAGCGAAGTACCGCCGTAGAAACTTGCGAACTGGTTGTTTACGCCCAACAGCATGGCGAACGCAGGCAAAATGGCGATGAGCGCCAGGAAAATGGAGCCGGGAAGAGTCACCCTCGACATAATGGTGTCAAGATACTCCACGGTCTTCTTTCCAGGTTTCACGCCCGGGATAAAGCCTCCGTTTTTCTTCATATCCTCAGCCATCATAGTAGGATTTACAGTGACGGCAGTATAGAAATAGGTGAAAATCACCACGAGAAGTCCGAATATGAGATTATACCAGAAACCGGTATAGTTGCTTAAAGTCGCGGCAAGTCCTCTGGTAGCGTCGAACTGAGAGAAAATCAGAGGGAAAAGCATAAGTGCCTGCGCGAAGATGATAGGCATGACACCTGCAGCATTGATTTTCATCGGGATGTACTGACGCACTCCGCCATACTGCTTGTTTCCGACGATTCTCTTCGCGTACTGTACAGGAACTTTTCTTACACCCTGAACCAGGGCAATTGCAGCCACGAAGACAAAGAACAGAACCACGAGTTCCACGATAAGCATCAGGACACCGCCGGCAGTGTTGTTTACCTTCTCACCGATTTCAGCGGTAAGGGCGTATGGCAGACGGGCTATGATACCGACCATGATTATGAGTGATATACCGTTACCGATGCCCCTGTCAGTAATCCTCTCGCCGAGCCACATCACGAACATCGTTCCGCCGATCATAATTATGGTCGAGACGAAGTTGAACATAAAGTTGCTCCAGCCGAGGTTGTGCACTGCCAGGAAGGCGCTTTCAGGAATCTGGTTATGGAGAGCCGCCATATAGGCAGGACCCTGGATGCAGAGGATGATGATGGTCAGATACCGTGTCATCTGGTTCATCTTCCTTCTTCCGCTCTCACCTTCCATCTGGAGTTTCCTGAAGTACGGCACGAACACTCCGAGAAGCTGGATGACGATGGATGCCGAGATGTATGGCATCACGCCAAGCGCGAAAATTGAAGCGTTGCCGAAAGCTCCTCCCGAGAACATATTCAGGAGTCCTACAAGACCCTGCTGTGAATTGTCCTGAAGAGTAGCCAGCTGCGCAGAGTCTATGCCCGGCAGCACGATAAAGCAGCCGAGACGATAAACCAGCAGCAAAAGAATCGTATACACGATCCTCTTGCGCAGTTCTTCAATCTTGAAGATGTTTTTTATGGTCTGAATAAACTTCTTCATTATTATTTGATTGTAGTTGCTGTTCCACCCTGTGCCTCTATCTTGGCGATAGCAGACTTGGAGAATGCGTTAGCGGAAACTTCGAGCTTGGCAGTCAGGTCGCCGTTGCCGAGAACCTTTACCAGTGCGCTTCCGGAAACCACTCCATTGTCCTTCAGGAACTGTACGTCGATAGCCGAAACTCCGTATTTCTCGGACAGTTCCTGGAGAGTCTTGACATTCACAGGGACATATTCCACTCTGTTGATGTTGTTGAAGCCGAATTTCGGAAGACGTCTCTGGATAGGCATCTGACCTCCTTCGAATCCCAACTTGCGGGAATATCCTGAACGTGCCTGGGCTCCCTTGTGACCGCGGGTAGAAGTGCCGCCATGTCCGGAACCCTCACCACGACCTATTCTTTTCCTGCTTTTCACAGAACCTTTAGCAGGCTTTAATTCATGCAATTTCATTACTCGATCCTCTCTAATTAAATTTCCTCTACTTTCACTAAGTGGAGAACCTTCTGAACCATACCTTTGGTGACAGGGGTAAGTTCCACCTCGACAGTCTGATGCATTTTACGGAGCCCGAGATTCTGCAGATTGGAGATCTGCCTCTTGGTTGCACCGTTCTTGCTCCTTATCTGGGTCAATCTGATTTTTGCCATTTCTCCGTCCTCCTTAACCTTTAAATACTCTGCTCATAGGAATACCGCGAAGTCCGGCGATAGTATAAGCATCTCTCATCTCCACGAGGGCAGCCACAGTAGCCTTTACCAGATTGTGAGGGTTGGAAGAACCCTTGGATTTGGCCAGGACGTTCTGAATACCCACAGACTCGAATACTGCACGCATTGCACCTCCGGCCTTTACTCCGGTACCAGGAGCGGCAGGTTTCATAAACACCCTTGCTCCGCCGAACTTGGCTTCCTGCTCGTGAGGAATGGTCTTGTTCAGGACCGGAACCTTCACCAGATTCTTCTTGGCATCTTCGATACCCTTCGAAATCGCAGTAGTTACCTCGTTGGCCTTTCCGAGACCATAACCTACAACGCCGTTTTCGTCACCTACCACAACGATGGCAGCGAAACTGAAATGACGTCCGCCTTTCGTGACTTTCGTCACTCTCTTGACAGCAACCAGCCTGTCCTTGAGTTCAAGGTCAGAGGTCTTTACTCTTTTAACATTTGTATTTGCCATAGTCTCCTTTTAGAATATTAGGCCGCCTTCACGGGCAGCGTCAGCCAAACTTTTAACTTTACCATGATAAAGATATCCGCCGCGGTCGAAAGAAATGGCGGTGATACCTTTCGCAATACTGCGCTCTGCGATGGCCTTGCCCACCAGAGCGGCCGCTTCGATACCCGACTTGCCCTTGCACTCGGCAGCCAGAGCCTTGTCGTTTGAAGCTGCGGCAGCGAGAGTAACGCCCTTAGTATCGTCTATCACCTGTACGTAAATCTGCTTGTTGCTTCTGAACACAACCATTCTCGGTCTTTCAGCAGTACCATTGACAACCTTACGGATACGGTAATGAATTCTTTTTCTTCTTTCTATCTTATTCAATGCCATAACTCAATCTCCTATTATTTAGCACCTGCTGACTTGCCGGCCTTGCGACGAATCTGTTCGCCGACGAATCTGATACCTTTACCCTTGTACGGCTCAGGCTTGCGCAGAGAACGTATCTTGGCTGCCACCTGACCGATAAGCTGCTTGTCAGAACTCTTGAGCACGAGGATAGGATTGGCTCCTTTCTTTACATGCTCGGCCTCGGCCTTTACTTCTGCAGGAAGCATGAAGTGGACATCATGCGAAAAGCCGAGTGAGAATTCAAGGACCTGGCCCTTGACATCCACACGGTAACCGACACCGATCAGTTCCTGTTTTACAGTATATCCTTCCGAGACTCCGACTACCATATTGTGGATAAGCGCACGGTAGAGTCCGTGAAGAGAGCGATGTCTCGGAAGATCGGTAGGGCGAGTCAATTTAACTTCATTTCCCTCTACGGTCACAGTGATGTCGGAATCCACTTTCTGACTGAGTTCGCCGAGAGGTCCTTTAACCTTGACAACGTTGCCGGGAAGTACCTCAACGGTAACTTTGGCACGAAGGTGTACAGGCAATTTACCTATTCTTGACATTATTAAATACTTTTAGATTAATATACATAACATAATACCTCACCGCCGACATTCATCTCTCTGGCTTCCTTGTCGGTGATGATACCCTTCGATGTGGAAAGGATAGCGATACCCAGTCCGTTGAGGACTCTCGGCATATTCTCCACTCCTGCATACTTTCTCAGACCAGGTTTCGAGATGCGGACGATTTTCTTGACGGCCGCCGTTTTGGTCTGCGGATGATACTTCAGAGCGATTTTGATCGTATTGAACGGTTCGCCTTCCACTACCTTGTAGCTCAGAATGTAACCTTTGTCGCAAAGGATTTTGGTCATAGCCACTTTCATCTTGGATGAAGGCACCTCAACGATCTTCTTGCCTGCCATGTAGGCATTGCGGATTCGTGTCAGATAATCTGCTATTGGATCAGTCATTTCTTTGTTTGTTTTAAGAACCGGCGCTTCACACGCCCGATATCCAGTTAATAATTATATAATGTATGTAATTTCATTACCAGCTTGCTTTCTTCACTCCCGGAATCAGACCGTTGCTTGCCATCTCACGGAACTGGATACGGCTGATGCCGAACATACGCATATAGCCTTTCGGTCTTCCGGTGAGAGAACAGCGGTTGTGCATCCTGCACGGGCTGGAATTCTTTGGAAGCTTGTCCAATGCAGCCCAGTCGCCGGCCTCTTTGAGGGCCTTTCTCTTGGCAGCGTATTTGGCAACTAATTTCGCGCGTTTTACTTCGCGGGCTTTCATAGATTCTTTTGCCATATCAGTTCTCCTTTAGTCATTATGTTTCTTGAAAGGCAGACCGAATTCACGCAGAAGGGCGTGAGCTTCTTCATCCGTCTTTGCTGTTGTTACGAAAGTGATTTCCATACCGAAGATTTTGGCTATCTTGTCGATGTCGATCTCCGGGAAAATAATCTGTTCCTTGATACCGAGGGTATAGTTGCCCTTTCCGTCGAGCTTCTCGGAAATTCCGTTGAAGTCTCTGATACGCGGAAGAGATACGCGGATAAGCCTTTCAAGGAATTCGTACATCCTGGCATCGCGAAGGGTGACCTTCACTCCGATAGGATTTCCCTTACGAAGCTTGAAGTTCGAGATATCCTTTCTGGAAAGAGTAGTTACGGCCTTCTGTCCTGCAATGGCGGTAAGTTCCTGCTGTGCGGTCTCCACGAGCTTCTTGTCGTTGGTAGCCTCGCCGATACCCTGATTGATGGTAATCTTCACCAGTTTCGGAACCTGCATCACGGTAGAGTATGAAAACTCCTTCATCAGCTTCGGAACGATTTCGTTCCTGTATAATTTCTTCAAAGTCGGAACATATCCTGCAGCCACTGCAGTATTTGCGACCTCGGTTGTCTTCTTAGTCTTTGCCATTATTTAATCTCCTCTCCAGATTTTTTAGAATAACGGATCTTCTTTCCATCGACGAACTTGAAACCGATTCTCGTCGGACCTCCCTTCGCAGGGTCGATAAGCTGAAGATTGGAAATATGGACAGCCGCCTCTTGTTTAACAATACCGCCTTGAGGATTTTTCGGATTCGGTTTGGTGTGCTTGCTGATCATATTGATACCTTCCACGATAGCACGATCCTTGGAGCGGATCACCTCGAGCACCTTGCCGGTCTTACCCTTGTCGTTTCCGGCATTGACGTACACTGTATCGCCTTTTTTGATATAAATTTTCTTCATAACGATTTCAATTAAAGAACCTCCGGTGCCAGAGAAACGATTTTCATATAATTTTCACGAAGCTCCCTCGCCACAGGGCCGAAAATACGGGTTCCGCGAACCTCACCCTGATTGTTGAGAAGAACACAGGCATTGTCATCAAAGCGGATATAAGAACCGTCCGGCCTGCGGATTTCCTTCTTCGTGCGGACCACTACAGCCTTGGATACTGAACCTTTCTTGGCATCCCCACCCGGGAGTGCGCTCTTCACGGCAACGACGATCTTGTCGCCTACCTTTGCATAACGGCGGCGAGTACCTCCAAGCACGCGGATGCAGAGGACTTCCTTTGCACCGCTGTTGTCTGCCACCTGTAAACGTGTTTCCTGCTGTATCATTGTTATTTAACTTTTTCTACAATTTCTACTAATCTCCAGTTCTTGGTCTTGCTCAACGGACGGGTTTCCATAATGCGGACAGTATCGCCCTCGCTACACTCGTTCTTTTCATCATGAGCTACGAACTTGGTGGTCTTCTTTACGAACTTTCCGTAAATAGGATGCTTTTCTTTTCTTGCTACCGCAACTACTATGGACTTGTCCATCTTGTTGCTGACCACTACTCCTACTCTTTCCTTGCGAAGATTTCTTTCCATCAGACTGCAATTTTAGTTCTGTTTCTCTTTTTCTGCCAGGATAGTCATCATTCTTGCGATATCCTTTCTGGCCTTGCTTATTTTAGACGTATCCTCAATCGGAGAAATCGAGTGGTTTATCTTCAAGGTATCGAGTGCCGCCTTTTCCGCCTCGATACGTTCACGGAGGTCGCTGATCGACATTTCGCGTATTTCAGATGCTTTCATTTTTTCTCCTTTAATTATTCAACATAATCTCTACGTACAACGAACTTGGTGATGACAGGCAGTTTCTGTGCACCGAGACGGAGAGCCTCCCTGGCGATTTCCATAGGAACGCCTTCAGCCTCGATGAGGATACGACCCGGAGTAACCGGACAAACAAAGCCTTCCGGATTACCTTTACCTTTACCCATACGGACCTCCGCAGGCTTTCTGGTATAAGGCTTGTCAGGGAATACCCTGATCCAGATCTTACCTTCACGCTTCATATAACGCACAACTGCCTGACGCGCTGCCTCGATCTGACGACCTGTAAGCCAGCAATTTTCCAAAGTCTTGATGCCGAAAGAACCGAACACAAGCTGGTTACCCCTCTGGGCAAGGCCTTTCATACGGCCTTTCTGCTGCCTTCTGAATTTTGTTTTCTTCGGTTGTAACATTTCCTATTACTTTTTTAAAATTTACTCTCACACCTTAAATAATTGAGTATCAGCTGGTTGGGCGGACTTATCCTCAATTAAGGGACTGCAAAGATAGTCATTTTTTCTGAATTGCAAATACTTTTCAATAAAAAAGCAGATATTTTCGACCGAAATATCTGCTACTTAAATACGGGAAAATCACCCTGTTACGCACACCGTTGAAAAATTTTTCCATACATTTTCGACCAGACCGGGAAAAGCGGCCGGAAAGGTAACGGACCCGACTCCGGAGACAGCAAATGTGCGGAATTTTCGTATGAAGCCGTCTTGAAATTTTTCAAAAAATTCAAAACAACTTCTACGAAGCAGTTTTGAATTTTTTGAAACTGCTTCTAAATTTGCAGACCTGACGGAAAAGAAACGGAAATTGGGACGGGTCATAGCATATATAATATTGTATGGAGCCATCGGCGTTGCGACGGCGGTCTGGGATATGGCTATGGCCCAGACGCCGGAGAGCCTTTATATGCAGTATATGGTGCAGGGGCGGGATACGGTCTACGTAGGGGAGCTGCCGCCGGCGAAGGTATATTCCAGACTGCCGAAGCAGAAGGGGCGGGAATGGCGAAGGTATTACAGGCTTGTGCACAATTTCAGCAAGACATATCCGTATGCCCTGGCGGCCAGGCACCTGGTGCACGAAGTCGACAGCACAATAGCGGCCGACGGGCTCAGACGCGGGAAGCGCGACAGGTACATAAACACGATGCAGAAGCAGCTTTTCGATGATTTCGAGCAGCCGATGCGGAATCTGACCGTCTCCCAGGGGGCATTGCTGATGAAACTGATAGACAGGGAAATCGGCAAATCGTCATATATGATCATAAAAGACTACAAGAACGGGATGGCAGCCGGCTTCTGGCAGGGAATAGCGCGGATTTTCGGCACGGACCTCAAAAAGCCGTACGACCCCGAGGGAGAAGACCGCCCGATCGAGGAATTGGTGGAACTGTGGGAAAGCGGGGATTTCGAAGGCCTCTATTTCTCGCTGTTCTGGCAGTTCCCGCCCAATATCGAAATACCATCGAAATACAGGTAGGGAGAAGAATCCATCCAGTCCTTAAGCACATAAAGGTCAGCACCTTCCGGCGTACGTATCTTCACATTCACATGATAGTGTCCGAAAATGAAATAGTCTACCGGATGAGTCTTCTCGTACTCTGAAGCGAACTTGTAGAGCGGTTCGTCCTTTCCCTTGAAGAAGTATTCGCAGTGACGCGCGAGCCGGTTCCGTCTGGACCAGCCCTTGCCGAAACGGAAAGCTATCCACGGATGCAGGAGGCTGAACAGGAACTGGAGCACGCGGCTGTGGAAAATCCCGCGCAGGAAACGGTAGCCGGCAGGCACAGGACCCAGGCCGTCACCATGCCCGAGACAGAAACGCGTCCCCGCAATCTCGACATACGCCGGCTGCACCAGGCGCTTCATCCCGAGTTCCTCGAAATAATGATAGGTCCAGACATCGTGGTTCCCCTGGAAGAAATAAACCTTGACGCCGGCTTCCATCAAATCAGTCAGCGCAGCCAGAACTCCTATGTATCCCTTCGGGACAACATCCCTGTACTCATACCAGAAATCCCAGATATCGCCCAAAAGATACAGTGCCTCGGTTTCCTCCTTCGGCAATGACCGCAGGAAACCGGTAAAACGCCTTTCCCTGTCCGCCGGATCATTCACCTCCAGTCCGAGATGAACGTCGGCGACGAAATATGTCAGATACCTGCCCATAAAACCGTATCAGAGGCGGATGAGACTAACCGAAAATGAATATCATCAGAGCCACGACCGCGCAGTACAGGGCGAACCAGGTCAGTCTGGCCTTCCTGACCAAAGCTATCATCACCTTGCAGGCGAACAGCCCGGACAAGAAAGCGGAAATGAAGCCCAGTACTATGGGAAGGGTTCCGATGGACGACCCCGTCATTTCGCCTCCGACTATCTGCAGGAAGGCTTCGCCGAGAATCGGGACGAGAACCATAAGGAAGGAGAACTGGGCCATGACATCGCGTCTGACTCCGCAGACAAGACCTACGGAAATGGTGGTACCCGAACGCGAAAGGCCCGGAATCACTGCGAAAGCCTGTCCCAGGCCGACGGCAAAGGCCTGCCAGTAAGATATGCCGTTCCTGTAATCCGGCGCCTGCAACTGAACCTGCCTGCGGGGATTGGAGGCCATATCGGAGAGGGTCAGCAGAATCGCCGTCATCACTAAAGCCACACCCACCACGAAAAGCGAATCGAAAAGACCTTCGACGAAAGACTTGAAAAACACGCCTATGATGAATACGGGAATCATGGAGACGCAGATTTTCAGTATGTAGTCGGTTTCGTCGTTGTACTTGAAACGGAACAGGCCTTTCAGAAGTTTCCATATCTGATGCCTGAACACCACGATAGTGCTCAGCACCGTTGCGGCATGAACCGCCACTTCGAAAACGAGGTCGCCGGACTCCTCCACTCCGAGGATTTCCCTGCCTATGACCAGGTGCCCGCTGCTGCTGACAGGGAGGAATTCCGTCAGTCCCTGCACCAGTCCGAGAATAATAGCTTCAAACCATTCCATAATTATTCCTATTCCTCCTGTTTGTCAGTCGCGGAAGGGCGGTTCATAATGCCGGCGATAATGATGACGACACCGCAGAGAATCACTATCGGGGCTGCCACAAGCCTGCGGAAATCGAACATGGCGTAATTGAACACTTCCGGGTCCTTCACGCCCCCTCCGGCAAGCAGCACGTAACCGCAGACCATAACTATCACTCCTATAAGCACAAAACGGAGTCCTTTCGGGGTAATCGGCATATTTTCCATAAATCAATAATACAAATCATCCTTGTCCAATGACAGCAGGCGGTTCACTACGAACCACGTGCTTGCAACGCAAATCAGCAGGCCCGACACCAGCACGATGCCGATGACGAGCAACAGCAGTTTAAGACTGAATATCTCGAAAAGCTGCATGACTTCGTTCCTTATGAAAAACAGCAGGGCGATAAGTCCGAGGATGGCCAGCATCGCCGAAAATATCCCCTGGAACGCCGACTGCAGGAGAAACGGCGCCCTGATGAAACTGCGGGTGGCACCCACAAGTTTCATGGTGTGTATGGTAAATCTTCGGGCATAGATATTCAGCCTTATGGTATTGTTTATCAGCACGAAAGAAACAAACAGCAGAAGCGCCGTAAAAATTCCGAGCACGAGGGAAATCCTGCTGAGATTGGCATTCAGGGCTTCCACCAATGACGGCTGGTAGACTACTTCATCCACCATCGGACACTCGGAAATCTCGGACTTCACCATATCGAGGCTGTCCGCGGACACATAGTCGGCCTTAAGAGTGACGTCTATGGAAACGGGGATGGGGCTGGATTCGAAAACATCCAGAAAATCTTCGCCGAGCATATCGGCCATTTCCCTTTCGCCCTGCTCTACGGAAATGAATTCGGCGGACTTGATGTAACGTTCCGCACTGAGATCAAGCATAAAGTCTCTGGCGGCCTTCTCCCCCACGTTCTGCTTCATCATCACGGATATGCGCATGTTTTCCTTGAAGTAGTCCGAAACGGACCTGGCGTTTACCAGCAGCAGGCTGGCGGTACCTACGAGCAAAAGCACCAGACTGATACTGATTATGGTCGATAAATATGCGTTTCTGAGCCGTCTGCCGATGATGCCCCTTTCCTTGTTCCTCATAATTAATCATCCCAATCAGCGTCAAAGATAGTGAAATATCAAAAATAATTATTATATTTGTTGAGTTTTTGACTATAATACCGTGAATATGGAAGACGCTGTTAAAAAAATACTGTTCGTGAATTCGGAGATATTCCCGTATCTTCCGGAGAGCGACATTGCCAGAATAGGCCGGTTTCTTCCACAGGGTATTCAGGAACGGAAAAAGGAAATCCGTTCGTTCATGCCGAGATACGGCTGTATAAACGAACGGAAAAACCAGCTTCACGAAGTCATCCGTCTTTCCGGTATGAATATCATAATCAACGATGTAGACAGACCGCTCGTCATCAAGGTGGCTTCCATATCCGCCGCGAGAATGCAGGTCTATTTTATCGACAACGAGGATTATTTCCACCGGAAACAGGTCTATCGCGACGAGAACGGAAAATTTTTCGATGACAACGGAGAACGTGCGGTATTTTTCGCCAGGGGCGTTCTCGAGACAGTAAAGAAGCTGCGCTGGGCGCCCGATATCGTACACTGTCAGGGCTGGATTTCCCAGATACTTCCCCTGTACCTGAAAAAAGTATATTCCGACGACCCCATATTCTCCGACAGCAAGGTGATTCTTTCGCTTTACGATGACATTGCCGACGAGAAGTTCTCGGATGATTTCAGGGAAAAGATTATGTTCGGGGATATCACGGAGTCCGATCTGGACGTGATGGAAAAGTTCGACGGGGTGAATCTGGCCAAACTGGCTGTCCGCTATTCCGACGGTATTATATTCGGCTCGGAAAAAATATCCGGCGAAGTGGAAGAATATTGCAGGAAGTCGGGGCTTCCTGTCCTTCCCTACAATGCCGCCGATATCGAAAGCGGAGCCTATATCGATGTTTACAACCAATTTTACGACCGTTTTTAGAAAATGAAGTCGAAATTCATCCAACTTGCGTCAGGGCTCGTCGCCGGGATGGCTTGCGTGGTTTCCTGCGTGGAGATAAACGAAGAACTCGGAAAAGAATACATTCCCACCAAACATATGTACGATGTCTATACGGACACCGTATTTTTCAAGGACATAGAGATGCGGAACGCCGACAGACTGTCCGGCTACAGTTCGTCACGAATCACCATCGGAGCCGTACGCGACGATGAATTCGGACTGACCACCAGGGGAAGCGCATTCACTCTCATCCCCGTGGACCCCGACATGGATTTCGGGGAAAACCCGGTCTGCACGCAGTTCCACTTTACAGCCGTAAAGGATACGCTCTCATATCCGGACGAAAGTCAGGCACACATAATCCAGAACGTATATGTGTACCGGCTGGAAAAGAATCTGGGAGAAGACGCCATATATGCGGACGGGAAGAACCAGAAAGGAGAAGATGCGGTCGTCTTCGACAAGGGAGAGAGAATCGCGCCTGTATTCAGCTATTTCGGGCAGGATTCCCTGTCTTTCGATTTCAATATCGACTTCGGACAAAGTTATATTGATGCAATCAGGGAACTTCAGGACGACCCGGACAAGCATGCGGATTCGGTGAGCCACTACGTCGGGCATGAGGCTCTGCACGGAATCTACATCGAGACCGGCGCTCCTACGGGCAACGGAGGACGCATCAACATGTTCGATCTTCCGATACTTGTGACCGATTCCTACTATATAGGAGGCAACTACGCCGAACTGAAATTCCGCGCAGAGTACGACTACTCCGATGAGCCCGTGGACACGTCGTTCCTGTTCTTCTTCGGAGCACAGGATATGAGCGTATACCAGGAAAGCCAGAGCAGCTATGCGACGCCGACACAGACTCCGCAATACGCCCTCAACGTTTCCGTCACGGAAGGGAGGAAAACATCCCAGGATGAAAACACACCAGTTTCCGGGAATCTTTATATTGAAGGAGGCAGCGGCGTGAAGCCTGTCATCTCTGCCAGGGAGATACAGGAAAGCCTGGCCGAAGTTTTCGCCGCGAAATCGATAAACCCGGAAGGCGTTATCATCCACAAGGCCACCATCGTGCTTCCATATGATTTCGATGTGGAAAACTACGATAAGATGTACCTGTATCCCGACAGGCTAAGTCCTACCTGCTGCATAACCACCACCGACGATGAGACGGAGGAGACACGCTATTCGTTTGCGGGACTGACCGACGCGAGCGTAAGCACGGAAAACCAGGGAGACATAAACCGATCCCTGAACTGCTACAGTCCGGACATAAGCCATCACGTACAGGAAATCCTGAAACTGACGGATGACGATACATACTCGGACTACGACATCTGGATGCTGACTATGGCCGAGGAAGTCGTGGAAAGCTCGTCAGACGGTTCATCTATGAGCGACTACTACCAGAATCTGGCATACTACGACTACTACAACAGCCTTTACAATCCATACGGATACGGCGGATATTATGGCGGATACTACGGCTACGGATATGACAGCTACTATGGTATGAGCAACTACTACAACTATATGCTTGCCGCGCAATATGCCAGTTCGCAATCATCCAGCACCACTACCACATCCATACAGCTGGACAAGGACCGCTACTACCGCGGAGTTCTCAGGGGGATTAAACCGGAAACTGCCGGAGACCCTTCAGAAAAGGAGGATCTGAATTATCCGCGTCTGGTGGTCACCTATTCGGTATCGAAGACGATGGAATGACAATACGGAATACAAAAAAATCCCGGCACCTGATGGTACCGGGATTTTTTATCCGCTTGGAAATTAAGCGTTCAGTTTGCCTTCGATATAGTCGATAGCGTCCTGTACGGTGGAAATCTTCTCACCTGCATCCTCGTCAGGAATAGTGATGTTGAATGCCTTTTCGAATTCCATTATAAGTTCTACAGTATCGAGAGAATCTGCTCCCAGATCGTTTGTAAAGCTTGCTGTCTCTGTAACTTCTGATTCGTCAACGCCCAATTTGTCAACGATAATTGCTTTTACTTTTGATGCAACTTCTGACATAATGTTAAGAATTTAATTAATTAAAAGTTTATGTTTAAATACACTGAAAATTCGCAGTCTGGGCGCAAAGATAGATAAATTTTGCGAAAAAACGAATAAATCAGGAATTTAAAGCTTCGTGAATCCTTTCCGCAAGGTCCCTGCCTATCAAGGCCGCGACATCGTCAACCGGTGCGGAGGCTATTCTCGCCACGCTTCCGAAATGCATTATGAGTTTCTGCTCGGTCTTCTCTCCCACCCCTTTGATTTCACGCAGGGCGGATTGTATCTGGGCCTTGCTTCTGCGGTTTCTGTGATGGGTGATACCGAAACGGTGCGCCTCATCCCTGATATGCTGCATAACCTTGAGAGCCTGCGAGTTCCTGTCCAAAAAGAGAGGATGCGGGTCGCCGACCCTGATTATCTCCTCCAAACGTTTCGCCAGACCTACCACGGTCAGTTTTTCTGTCAGACCGAGTTCGGACAAAGCCTCATAGGCGCAGCCGAGCTGTCCCTTTCCGCCGTCTATGACAACAAGCTGTGGCAAATCATCGGGGGCTTCGCGCAACATCCTGGAATACCGCCGATTTACAATTTCCTTCATCGACGCGAAATCGTCCGGTCCGGTAACGGTCCTGATATTGAAATGCCTGTAATCCTTCTTCGACGGCACGGCGTCGCGGAAAACCACGCAGGAAGCCACGGGGTTCGTACCCTGGATGTTCGAGTTATCGAAGCATTCGATATGATGCGGGAGTTCCTTCATCCCGAGGGCATCCCTGAGTTCCGCCATCACCTTCATCCTGAACTCGTCGGGATCGGTATGCTCCTGCTGCTTGAGCGAATTGAACCTCATCTCCTTGGCGTTTTTCAGGCTCAGTTCCAGCAGCGCCAGCTTGTCGCCTATCAGAGGTATCCTGAACTCCACTCCCTCTATGGATACATCCGGTTTGAAGGGCACGAGGACTTCCGAAGACAGGTCGCCGAATTTGGAACGGATTTCACCGATGAAAGTACCGAGCACCGCAGCCTGTTCTTCCTCTATGTTCATTCTGAAACCCAAATTCAGAGACTGTATGACAGCCCCGTCCCTCAGACGCATGAAGTTCCCGTATGCCTCGTTCGCGTCGAAAACTAATGAAAAGACATCCACACTGCCGATTACGGAGCTTACAATCAGCGACTTGCCGTAATGTTTTTCGAGGGATACCGCCTTTTTCCTGTATTCTTCGGCAGATTCGAAATCCAGACGCTCGGCTGCCTCCTTCATCTGTTCTTTCAGATGCCTTATCATTTCCCGCCCGCCTCCTTTCAGAAGGCGGACAATACTTTCGATATTGTCATTGTACTCCCTGACGGAAATACCCCCGACACAACACCCCCTGCATCTGCCAATATGGAAATTCAGGCAGGGTCTGAATTTCTTCCTCATTACCGCCTCCGAGGTGATTTTCAGGTTGCAGCTCCGCAGAGGATACAGTTCAGAGAACAGTTCAAGCAGGTTTCTGGCATGCATGACGGAACTGTACGGACCGAAATACCTGGACCCGTCCCTGACCATCCGCCGTGTAAGGTATACCTTCGGAAATTCATCCGCACTTACACATATCCATGGATAAGTCTTGGAGTCTTTCAGCAGGATATTGTACTTGGGCTTGTATTGCTTTATGAGATTGTTCTCAAGCAGAAGGGCGTCGGCTTCGGAGTCTACGACCGAATATTGCGCGTCGGCGATTTTCGAAACCATTACGGCAGTCTTCCTCGTGAGCCTGTCGGGCGAGACGAAATATTGGGCGACGCGTTTGTGCAGGTCCTTGGCCTTGCCCACATATATCACATTCCCCTCGGAATCATAGTAGCGGTAGACTCCCGGGGAATGAGGGAAAAGCGATATTTTTTCCTTTACGGTCATTTCGGCTGTCTGAGGACGTCGCCGTGATCCCTTACGACGGCTTCCTTCCACTTGTCGGTGTATCCCGGATTCGTAATGCCGTCGGGAATGACATCGGAATAGCCGTTGGTCACGAACGAACCGTCGGGATTCTGGGCCTTCACGTTGCCGTCCATGAATTTCAGCAGCAGGAATTCTTCAAGTTCCGTCCACTCCTCGAATACTGACTGTGCCGTACCTACCGAATATTCAGTCAGATACTTTTTCACGCCGGCAAATGGGTCGGCTGTCTTTTTTATCTGATCATTGCGTCTTATCTGCTTGCGCGGAGTATCCAAAGCCTTTTCATACAGGGCCAGGGCCGTACTGTCCACTGACGGGATGGCCTGCATCTGGGCGTTTTCGAAAGCATCGGCCTTCTGCCTGACTACCGGAGCCATGATATCGTACATTCTGTAGCAGGCATTCGCCACGCGGTTGCATATCCAGAACGCCGCGGTCGGAGAATATTCGAGCATACTGCCGTTGCCCTCGGCAAAACATTCAGGCACGCTGCTGATATTCGTATATATCGGCGTCAGATACGATGTCGCCGCATCGTCCGTTCCGAACCACAGAAGCCCTCCGATAACGTCGGGGAGCCAGCCGCGCGACTGCCCCACAAACCAGAATCCGGTCTGCTGTGTGGCTATGGCCCTTTCATTTATGTAGGTTTCGCCATCATATTCGAAATCCATCGGTCTCCAACGGTAAGGAAGAGCATTTCCTCCCGCCCCTATGTCCTTGGTCATATCCATCGGAGTCCCTTCGAAATGATCCCGCATTACGTCGGCTATATCCTTGACTGTCAATTTACGGGACGGTTTCACGAAAAGAGGGAAACGATTTTCTGCGTCATATCCCATGGCATAGTCGATGTAGTCGTATGCATCGCGTGTCACCGTGTTCCCGTTCCCGTCCTCGAAAGTGAACCTGCCGTCGCAGAGGATATTGAAAGCTGCCCAGGCTCTGGCCTCACATCCCCTCAACGCTCCGAAATTCAGAGGATTGTAGGCATCGCAAAAACTGAAGTCCTCGTCCTTGCCATCGAAATAGCCCATCTCACGGGCAAATGAAATCACGTCCGGAGAATAGATGCAGTTTTCCGGGTCGTCGAGAGGGAAAGTGCTGATTCTCGACTGGTTCGCATGAGCGCATATATAGCCGTCAGGCACCCTGCGTGCCACATATACGATTCCTCTGCGGACATTTTCCCCGTTCTCTTCCCTATATCCCTTTCCGATGAGATCCATCACCCATACTTCATCCTTGTCGGCTATCGAAAAAGACTCGCCGCTGGAATAGTAACCGTAAGTATTCGCCAGATCCACGATGACTTCAATCGCCTCCCGGGCTGTCCTCGCCCTTTCCAGGGCAATGTAGATAAGAGAGCCATAATCCATTATGCCTGTAGAGTCGTACAGTTCCGGACGTCCGCCGAACGTGGATTCGGCTATAATCAGCTGGTGCTCGTTCATGTTGCCCACTGTCTGGAAAGTGACGGGAGCCTGAGGAATCTGCCCGAGAGGTTTTGCGGTATCCCAGTCGCGGATTTCGCGCATCGTACCCTCTTCCCAGAATGCGGCCCTGCGGAATCTGAGGTCACCGAAAAGAGTATGGGAGTCGGCAGCGTATGAAATCATGCAGGAGCCGTCGGCACTGGCGCCTTTGGTCACCAGGACATTGGTGCAGGCGAAAGCCGGCAACGACATTGCCGTGAGACAGACTGACGAAATCAGGAGAATTATGATATTGTGTTTCATTTTCTGATTTGATTGATAATGTATACGGAATGACGATACAGCTTGCGAGGATGAGCCAAAAGGAGAAATTTCAAGGAAAGCTCCCTTTGGGCTCATCCTCACAGTGCCGCGAGATTCTGTTCGTTTACGATATTCTTGCCTTCAGGAGTATAGGCAAAGGCCATTCTGTCAGCGTATGCTTTCTCGACATTCCCGCGGACGATTTTCATCGTGCTGTTTACCATGTGATTCTTCTCGGTAAACGGTTCGGGAAGCACGCAGACTGCGGCAGGAAGCCACCTTTCCGGGAATGCGCCGAAGTTCTTTCCTCCCTTCCTGTACGAATTCACTTCATCCTGGATTTTCCCGAGCATAAGCGTCTTTCCTTCTACCGAATCCGGATCTGTCTGAGGAGCTGTCTCCTTGAGCCAGGCTTTCAGGGCATCCTTGTTAGGCACAAGCAGTGCTATGGTATACGGATCCTGGCTGTTGTGCAGGACGACCTGGTCGATATAACCTGAATTCTCCACTAAGGATTCCTCGATGCCTTCCGGACTGTATTTCTCTCCGTCCGCGCCAATCAGCAGGGACTTGAACCGGCCGACCACATAGAGGAAATCCTTGTCCCTCATATATCCCATATCGCCGGTATGGAGCCAGCCGTCCACGACGGTTTCGGCAGTAGACTTCGGATTTTTCCAGTAACCGGCCATCACGTTTTCTCCGCGGATGACGATTTCCCCCTTCTGCCCGTACGGAAGCTCGTTCCCGTCTTCGTCGCAGATTTTTATGTCCATCGGCTTGACTACGCAGCCGGAAGAACCGAGGATGTGCTTTGCCGGAGCATTCGCCGAGATAATAGGCGTGGCCTCCGACAGTCCGTAACCCTGGTACATCGGGATGCCGATAGCGTAGTAATATCTCTGCAGGTCTATGTCGAGAAGGGCCCCGCCTCCGACGAAGAATTTCATCTTTCCGCCGAGCCCCTCGCGCACGCTCTTGAAAATCAGCTTGTCGAACAGGGACATGAGCGGCTTTTTCCAGCACTGGAAGAATCCGCCCTTGTTGTAGCCCTCCCTGTTGTAGGAGATGGCCAGATTCAGGGCGAAGTTATAGAGCTTTTCCACTTTCGGTCCCTTGGCCTTTACACCGGACTCTATGTTTTTCTTGAAGTTCTTGGCTAAAGCCGGTACGCTAAGCATGACTGTAGGCTTCAGTTCCCGGATGCTCATCGGAATATTCCGCAACGCCTCCATCGGAGTTTTCCCGGCAGGGACCGTTCCTATCGAGGCTCCGTAGGACATCATCGTATAGAAGCCGGCCACATGGGCGAAGCAGTGGTCGAGCGGCAGGATGATGAGCATTCTGTCGTCAGGGTCTACGCCTATCACGGACCTGGCCTGTTCGACATTGGCAGTGTAGTTCCGGTGCGTCAGCAGGATACCTTTCGGGTCGGCCGTGGTTCCGGAAGTATAGCTGATATTGGCGTAGTCGTCCGGCCCGACGGAGCTGTATCTCTGCTCGAACATTTCACGGTGATCCGCCAGAAAGGCGTCGCCCATCCTGCAGACTTCGGAGAACGCTATTTCCTTTTCCTGATACTCAGGGAGATCGTCGAAGACTATGACCTTTTCCACGAGCGGCAGGTCTTTCAGGATTTTCCTGATTTTCGGAAGCTGTCCGGCCGATACCATCACGTATTTGGAGTCGGAGTGCCTGATTCTGAAAATAAGGTCATTGCTTTCCTCTAATTTGATGGACAGAGGCACATTTACGGCTCCGGCATAAAGGATTCCGAGTTCTCCGATGACCCAGCTGTTCCTGCCTTCCGAAAGAAGCGAGACCTTTTCGCCTTTCTGAACGCCGAGGGACATCAGGCCGGCGCCTGCCCTGTAAGCCTCTTCCCGAGTCTGCCCGAAGGTAGTCGGGATCCATTCTTTCCCATGTTTTTCCCACAGAAACGTGTTTCCTTCAAACTGTTTCGTGTATTTTTCCACAAACTGGATAATAGTAAGTCTTTCTGCCATAATCAATATTTTTCGAGTATATGAAGATATTCCGTAGTACAGTCAGCCTTGTGATTTCTGTTTTCCGTCTTGTCGGCCTTGAATCTGTGATATTTCCGTTCCGTCAGATCATACCGCCCGTATTTCGACATTATCCGGCGGATATCCTCGGGGGACATCAGGCCTTCGTTATTGTACGACAGGAAAACATATTTGAACGAAGCGTTTTTTATCAGATCTTCGAACTGTTCCCGCACATCTCCCGAGCGGCAGTATCCGGATTTGTAATAGTCGTCCAGGCCGGTCTTGCCCTTCGGCTCGAAGGTTTCGTAACGGGCTATCGTATTGAGCAAATGGTAATTCGCCCCGTACTGTCTGGCATTGTAGGGAGGATCGAGATAAAGGATATCCCCGGAAATGCGGCGTATAAGCGAATTGGCGTCTTCGTTGAAAACCTCGTGTGTATGGCCGCTCAATTCGAATTCCGCCGGAGCGATTTCCATTTCCTTAGCCGCCGATTTCTTGACATGTTTCAGAAATGCACCATAGACAGAAGCCGTATTCGCCACTTTGTCAGCGCTTTCCACGAGACTGCACAGGAGGAACCAGTACAGATGTCCGGAAATTTCCCCTTCCCGGTACCATGTTTCGATCTGCCGGCGCACGGCATCTATTTTCCGTCCGTTCGCATCCGTAAAGTACTGCCTGCCGCTGCCGCTGCCGGAACAATAGTTCCTGTAAATGAACCCGGTGTCTATCGGAGCCAGAAGATTCAGCCTGTCGACATATCCGGACTTTGAAGGGATGTCCTCCGAATTTTCTATATAGTTCTTTATCAACACATAGCTGTAATATTCAATATCATTCGACAGGACCTTGGCCACTTTATTCTTGAAATATCTTCCGACTATGCCGGTCCCGGCAAAAATATCGCACAATATCTTGTCGGACAAGGCATTCCCTGCCACGTTCCGGATTACCTCGTCTATGAAGGGCAAAAGTGAAAATTTCGACCCGATGTAATTCATTTCATCTCAGATTGTTGTCTCATCCGCGAACTACGGTGAATTCACGACCGGTACAGTTTGTTCATAATAAAATCGGAAGCTTCGGCTGCAATTTTTCTCGCTGAAGCCATTCTGTATTCGACCGGATCATACTGATAACAGCCGACACATCCCAGTTCTTCATCATAATGCTCGTCTCCCGCATAAAACGGATAAGGATTCCCTTTGATATTTCTGGCATCCCACCGGATATTCGTTTCCCGGCATCTCTTGCAAATCTGTCGTTTGATATCGTTTGCAGCCTTGCACAACGGCTGGAAATCCTCCAACTTCTGGGTTTCCGGATTTGAAACGCGCCAGTCGTTTTTCCTTCCGTCCTTATGATCGATTTCTATTTTCGTATTTTCAGAAAATCCGCACACTCCGAGCATCACGCATTTCTTGTTTTTATAGAAAGCTTTGATATCGGAACGTATGTTCTGATTGAAAACGTCCTGCGTCCTGAAACCTGCCAGACGGACAGCATCGATGGAATTGCCGGGCGTGAGAGTCTTGTCTGTCTCTATGCGGTAACGCTTGGCCAGCGCCGAATTTTTCCTGCACCAGCTCCCTCCGTTTCCCAACCTCAGGGATCTGTATCTCCCAATGAATTCACTCACGCTGACCCAGCGGCTGTAGCCCCGGGAATCAGGTGCTGCCAATTCTATGAACAGTTCGGTATTGGTCATTTTATTTTCTTGAAAACAAAAATATACTCGTGTTTGAAAATATAATAGTCGCTTCTCCTGGCTCTTGCATGCCAGATGCTGTTCACTCCCAGCTTTCCTCTGTTGCCTTCGATGTTCTTCACGATAATTCCCTTCATTTTTACATCGAAGTGTCTTTTTACTGCATCCATTACACGGAAAGCCAACGGCACCACCTCGCTCTTTTTATACACGTCGCCTATAACGATGGCGAAATACTTGTCTACAGCCAGATATCCATAAGCATTTTCAAGTGCTGAAATGAATTTGGAAACGAAAAGGTCCGTATCTGCGATATGCGACAGGTCCTTTTCCGAATCCGTAAACCTGACTATGTCCATATATGGCGGATGTGCTATGATGAAGTCCGCCTTTTCGTGGCCGAGTTTGCCGAGTTCTTCCGCGGTGATACTGCAGAAAAGCTCCCCGTCCGTCACATCGCATCTGTTTATGGAAAACCTTACCGGAGACGATGTCTCGTCCATTTTCCCTTTCACATAATCGAGAATAGTCTCGTTTATGTCATAACCGATAAAGTCTCTGCCGAGATTTTCGCATTCAAAAAGAGTCGTCCCGCTGCCCATGAACAGATCCAGGACCAAATCACCGGGAGACGTGTATCTTTTGATAAGATTGTTCGGAATCTGAGGGACGAAATTTCCATGATAGACATTTTCGTGCTTGCCTGAAGAATCCCGTTTGGGTATCAGCCACAGACTTTCTACGTTAATATCCTCATTCATCAGTCGACATCCTTGAAAAGTCCGAAGAGTTCGGCGTCGATCTTGTCGGTGACTTTCCGGAAATCTTCCGGCCGGTTCTCGAACTTGATATCGTCCACGTCCAGTATCAGGAGCCTGCTTTTGTAGTCGGCAATCCACTTCTCGTAGCGGTCGTTAAGGCCCGTGATATAGTCTATGCGGATACTTTTTTCATACTCCCTTCCGCGCTTCTGGATCTGGCTGACAAGATTCGGTATGCTCGAACGCAGATATATCAGCAGATCGGGCGGATTTACCAGCGACATCATCAGATCGAAAAGATCTGAGTAGTTTTCGAAATCGCGGGTGCTCATCAGTCCCATGGCATGAAGGTTCGGGGCGAAAATCCTGGCGTCCTCATAAATGGTCCGGTCCTGGATGATGACATCCTGACATTTGGAAATCTCCACCACGTCCTTGAATCTCTTGTTCAGGAAATAAATCTGGAGATTGAACGACCATCTTTCCATATCTTCATAGAAATCGGCAAGATACGGATTGTAGTCCACCGACTCGAACCTCGGTGTCCAGCCGTAATGGGAGGCAAGCATCTTGGTCAGCGTAGTCTTCCCGCTGCCGATGTTGCCGGCAATAGCTATATGCATGTTTTCCTTATTTTATACTTTATTCGATAAAACGGACATAGTCGCTTTTCCTCGGTTTCGGGGA
>CALVBH010000071.1 GCA_944325765.1 uncultured Bacteroidales bacterium | reverse complement strand
CGGGCGTTCCTGTTTACCCTGTACACCGGGGTAAGGTGGTGCGATGTGAAAGAGTTGAGGTTTGCCAACATTGACTACCAAAACAGGACACTGAAGTTTGAGCAGGCAAAGACACGGGGGCGCAGTGCGCACAGTGTGGTGGAAATGCCGATAATGGAGGAAGTGTTGCTGCATATTGTCGGGAGACCGGAGGAGCAGGAGAAAAGCCCCGGCGATTTGATTTTCTCTTTGCCGTCCCATACTATGTGCCTGAAGTCGTTGAGGAGGTGGTGCAAGAATGCCGGGATAGAAAAGCACATAACTTGGCATTGTGGCCGTCATTCGTTTGCCACAAACCTGCTGGAAAACGGGGCGAATGTGAAGACGGTTGCTGACCTGCTGGGGCATAGCGGGCTGGAGTATGTGGAGCGGTATGTGCACGCCATAGACGAGAGCAAACGCCGGGCGTTGGAAAGTCTGCCAAAACTTGAAATTTGAGGAGGTGTCGGATATGAAAATATTTCCTATTTGTGAGGTGGACAATGTAAAAACGTTTACTTTTAATATTCTTGATTGGGGAATAACAAAATTTGACCATTTATTAATCGTCCCTGTTAATTTTTGGATAGAATTAGGCTTGTACAACCAGATAACAATAACAAAACGGGAAATAGTAGAGTATTTAGATAGGAAAACAAATGGATTTACCCGACTTTATGCAAAGGCTGCATACGATGATATGGCCTCCGCTTATGAGGAGTATTTATCTAAAATAAAAAGAGTTTTTGAATACGTTTTATGGAGATATAAAAGCCAGTATAAGCCCCTATTTCTCACCGGACAAGGAATAGAAATTTTTGATAAAATACAGTATGAATATCCCTCGGACAAAAACTCCGTTTTCCCTCAGATTCTTTCACCCGCAGAAGATTGTATAAAAGCCCTTGATTTAGATAATTCCTTATATGAATATGCCCACGATGTTTTAAGAGAAGCCGCAGGAATAAAGACAAATCTACCCGCCACGTCTGGGTCTGCATCATTATTGCCCCCAGAGCTTGACACACCACAGGCGCGGGAATACTTCAAAAAGGCACAGGAAGCCGGATTTATTGCTAAGACTTCAACGGGCTACAAATGGGTAACGGACAATAAAAGCGAGTGCTCGCTTTTCTGTGACTTGTGCTCCGATGCCCTCAAATTATCCAAGTCAGAAAACCGCACAAGTTGGAAGCCGTTTGCCGCTCTGTTTGGCTATAAGGCTGAGGCTTTGAGAGAGGCCAAAAACGGCAGGAGGAATAAGTGCGGGCCACCTGCACGACATAGAGAGATAGAAGCCATATTTAAGTAATTATTTGTACAATAGGATATTGACCCCCTATGTAGTACCCACATTGGTACTATGTAGGGGCTTTTTCTGTCTTATGCTCTGTTACTTTGCCTTTGCTTTCAGTTGAGGACAGAGGGTGCAAGCCTGGCCGACTGGAGCGGTAGGCAAATACGGGGCGTTCTTGCACACCAACCCCGGACAGCCTCAACCCATAAAAACAAAACGGAAATGGGAATTAATAACGACCAATTACAGGAACTTGCCGACATTGTGGCGGCAAAAGTAGCGATTACCTCCAAGGAGGTTTTGACAAGTCAGGAGGCGTCCCGGTATATGGGTATCAGACAATCTTACCTCTACAAGCTGACAATGAGGCAGGAGATACCGCATTACAAGCCGTCCGGCAAGATATGCTATTTCAACCGCCGTGAGCTGGACGAATGGATGCAGAAAAACCGTATCAATACCGCGGCAGAAGCGGCACAACAGGCGCAGGCGTATTGCAAGAGAAAAGGGGGTGCGCTATGATGCTGACGGATTACTACAAGTTCGTGAAGCTTGAGGGGCAGAAATCCCGGATGCGGATAGACTGCACAACCTCAACCCGGAGTTATGACACATTAGAGCGGTACAGGGACAAAAAAGGGCTGCTAAAGCTCTATATCGGGGACAACACCTACACCAAGGCCGGGCAGTCCGGAAGGTCTGATTTGTCGCTGTCATACAAAGACCATATCAGCAGCATATTTGCCCCGGATGTGAAACTGCCTTGCTGGTACGGGGATTTCCACAATACGGCTGATGCAGCCCTGTTTGTGTGCCACAATGTGGCGTTTGTTGACGGTGCGATACAGCCTGGCTCGGTGATAGAGGTATTTGTGGCGCGGGGACAGCGAGCCAACCGGCAGGGGCTTTTCAATATGCTGTGTGACGGGGATTTGACGGACGAGGTAGAGGCGTTGAGTAAACGGGCGGTTACTGAATCGGCAACCGGGAGCGATGTATGACACAGTAGGAATGCGGCTTTTTGTCGAGGACGGGCGCGGCATTAGTCCGATGGAAAGTGTGCCGCCCCGTCTTGACAGGCTGACGGGATGCAGCCACTTGCAGGGCAGCGAGTATGTGTCCGGGCTGCTGGGAGGTCTGCACATAACGGTGCGCCCCCATTCTGTCAGAGTGTCAAAAGGCAGCCTGTGCAAGTGGCATCTGGGGGACAACCTCCGGACACTTGACAGGAAAGCCACACAGGAAGCAGTCGAGCATTTGTCCGACACCCTGCATTTGCCAATGGATGAAGCCGACATTACCCGACTGGACTTTGGTACAAATTTGATTATGAAGCATCCTGTATCTTTGTATCTTGACAAGTTGGGAGAGTTGAGGCATAGCAAACGCACGGAAGCCTCCAACGGTCTGTATTATTGGGGAAACGGCAAGGTATTGAATTTCTATGACAAGAACAGGGAGAGGAAATCAGCCGGAGAGCCTATCCCGGAACTATACGCCGGGCGGAATGTGCTGAGGTATGAAATACGATATACAAAACGGATTCCACAGCAGCTAAACCGCCCGTATGTCACGGCGGCAGACTTATACAACAGGGCATTTTTTGACGATATGCTGCACAGGTGGCGTGACACATACAGGGCAATACAGAAGATTAACGACAAAATACCGGAGTTCGATATGATAAGAAGAAAATCAGACCTGTACAGACTGGGCGTGCTTTTGGCCGCTGAAGCCGAGGGAGGAAAACAGGCACTAAACAGGCGCATAAAGAGGATGCAGGCAGATGGCAAACTGACCAAGAAACAGGCACACGACCTAAAGGACGCGGTGGATGAAGCCTGCAAACCTCGTCCGGGCTTTACCTCAACAAGCGAGGCTATCGAGGAGCTGGACGGCAAGATAAGAGCTGCCGTGAAGATGTACTGACGGGCGGATTTTGGGGCTGTCTCTCTCGAGCGTGCGCACGCGTACGCACCCGCGCCTGCATTATGCGCATGATATTAACCTGTTTTCAGTTACCGATTTGGTAACCTGAAGTGACGTAGGAATGAATGACAAAAGAGAAAGAAACGGGAGGGGTGGGTGTCAGCCCACGTTCCCCCTAAGAGGGGGCGGAGGGGGGGGTGGAGATAATCGGAGACAGATGTAACTTTATGGGGTCCGTCAACGGGAAAGGAACGGGGTAAAAACGGGGCGTCACAGACGGCAAGGAAAAGGCAAGGCACAAAACACGTCTTTGCCGCTTTTCAGGTGATTTCAGACACTTTCTACAAAATCCGGTATAACTTCCACAAAAGAGGAAAAACGCCGGATTTTGGCGTTTATTCATTAAATACGGCATAATGACGGATTTTGTACGGTCGGGAATCCATATAAAGACGTTTTTTGCATTGTTGAGGACGGCCCGGAAACAGCCCTATTTGCCACGATTGCATCCGGGATGATAGATTATATACCCGAGAAGAAAAGGGACGAGATTGGGGCGATGATACAACAAAATAACCACAAGATTACCGCAAGGGTTACAACGGTCGTGAAACGGTCGGTATAAATTCAGAAGAAATGAGGATAAATCCGGAAGAAATGCCCGTTTCTGCTACAATAACCGGGCGGCAGACGGATAAATGACGGGAATAACCAAGCAGAAACCGGAGATAATCGAAGATAATCGAAGATAATCGAAGATAATCCGACATTATCGGAGATAACTGATACGAACGTATTGAGACAATACAAACGCATGGTTTGCATGCGCCCGTATTTCCTCACGCCTTTTTTGTCGGGCGGTGGCTCTGTCTGTGAAATTCAACGGCGGCGTATATTATGCCTATGATGCCAAGCACGGCAAGAATGCCAAACAAATAAATCAGTTCCATATCTATTGTTTTTTGTTGTCAGACAATACGGAGAAAGAGACCCCGGCAACGGCAAGGATGACCACGACAGCAAGCCCGGACAGAATCAGTGCAAGGCGGTTTATCTCCAAGTCCATAAGCCCGGCCAATATGATGCCGCCAAACACAAGCTTTGAAATGTCGGTGCAGTATTTACCTATTTCTGCAAACAGTGTCTTTTTCCTTTCCTCCGTCATTGTCCCGGTTGTTAGTATATGCAAAGATAGCATTTTTGAATAAAAAGGAAAGCAAAGGAATAAAATGATAAAGAAAATACATATCTTTGCCGCATCCTTAAATCGTCAAGCAACCGGAGAAAATCCGGCTGTATAAGACTATTATTTGCCCTTTGCACGGTGGCAGTACCGGAAACGGATGCACGGCTTCTTGACGAGCCGAGGACACCTAAACGGAGGGCATTTGTATTTCCTAAATCGTCAATAATGCTAACAGGGAAAAATTATGACCAGCTTTTCAGAGAGGTCGACAGGCTTGAAAGCCTTTGCCGGGGCAATGAATTGGAAACCCCGTTTGTAGTCCTTATGAGGATTTGCCGTGATTATGTGACTATGCCCGGCGTCCAGATGATGTCCGATGAGTCCAAGGTGAAGTATCTGGCGGAACGTCTTGACAAGTTCCGGATAAAGTACTTTGAAAAGATTTGAAAGGAGGGCGAACGGGGTGAAAACGGGGGTCAAAAATAGGCTTTTTGGCAAATAGTACACTTTTAGTACACCTCAATAAAAATTAAATCTCTGCTAATCAAGCGATTAACAGGGATTTTTTGTGCGGGCGAAGGGACTCGAACCCATACGCCTTGCGGCACCAGATCCTAAGTCTGGCTTGGCTACCAATTACAACACGCCCGCAAACAGACGGCAAATATAATCAAATTTTTGAAAATTTCACGCAGCACCAGTTGTCCATACTGTCGGAGGATTCGAACCGGAGTCCTGCATTTTCCGCCACGCTCGTTATCATAGTCATATCTTCGGTATAGAACCCGCTTACGAAGAGCAGTCCTCCCTTTTTCAGACTGCGCGAATATGTAGGGATATCTTCTAAAAGTATGTTCCTGTTTATGTTGGCCAGGAGTATGTCGTATTTTCCCATCTGGAGCAGCGATGCATCCCCGCAGTAAGTCTCGACATGCCTTGAGACCCGGTTCAGCCGCGCGTTGTCGAATGCCGAAACCGCAGCGACGGCATCGATATCTATGCCGTACGTATGGGCCGCACCCATCTTCGCTGCGAGAATGGCGAGAATGGCGGTGCCGCAGCCCATATCCATCACCACCCTGCCTTTGACGGCGGCTTCATTTTCGAGCAGAGCCCTGCACATCATGTACGTAGTCTGGTGATGGCCCGTTCCGAAAGCCATCTTCGGGTCTATGGTGATGTTGAACCTGGTCTTTTTCAATCCTTTGTGAAAGGTTGCCTTTACAGTGCATTTCCTGTCCACCACGATGGGGGTGAACTGTTCCTCCCAGACCGCGTTCCAGTTGCACGGCGGAATCAGGGTCGCATTGAATTCCACATCGAAGGCCGTATCCAGTCCGCTGAGCACTATTTTCAGCATCTGGGCGCTGTACAGGTCTTTGGGGATAAACCCTTTCAGGCACGGTTCTTCTACGGTGAATGACTCGAAAGGGACTTCATCCAGCTCTGCCATCAGTATTTCGGCATTTTCATCGCTGAACGGAGTTATCTTCATCGAGACTTCTATATATTCCTGACTGTTCATAATATTCCGGTTTTGTTTTTCATTCCGCAGGTCCGTCTTCCAAATCCAGCGTCTCCTGTTCCTCGGAAGTCAATGTATCCATCTGTTCGTCCACTGCCGGGACGTAATCTATGTTCTTCTTGTATTCGCTGATGGACTGCTGCCTGCGGTTTTCCTCCACCGCCTTGTCCACGCCTTTCCGGAAAATGTCCCTGATGGATTCGGCCAGATTGACTTTCATTCGGTCTACTGCGGCCGTAAAGACAGGAACGTTCGCGCTCTTGTACTTGGCTTTTCCTATACGGAATTTCATATCATCGAAACTGTCTCCGTAGAGATCTATTCCGAGCCTGAACGGAAGAGGGGATTCTATGACAGAAATATGGTATTTGAAAGAAGAATCCAGATTCTGCACCCCGCTCATTGCCAGCACGTATCTGTCGATGTTCAGAACGAACGGGAATACCTCCAGACGGTTGTCTGCGAGTACTCCTTCCACTGTCATCCTGTCTATCCTGCTGGTCTCCCTGTCCTTGAATTTCAGAATTTTGGCTATTTTCCTGATGCTTTGGTCATTGTGCAGTTGCAGGTCTTTACCTCCGATCCGTATGACTCCGTTCAGCGACGGCATGACGATGCTCATGGCAGTGTCGATATCGGCTGTCGCTGCCAGTTCCAGATTCAGTTCTCCCTTGAACGACTTCAGCAGAGGCATCACGGTGTCTACGGCCGGAAGCATTTCTATGACTTTTTCAGCCGTGATTCTGGAAAAATTCAGGTTGAATCCTGTCTTCAGGTCCTTTTTTGTCCGTGTGGAGTAGAAGCCCTCGAAAAACAGATCTCCCATATTCGTCGTGGCAGAAGTATTCGTAAACTGGATACACCTTTCCTTCATCACAAGGTCGGCTGTCATCCGGTTCATTTCCAGTGTCGAGTATTTTACGTTGTCGGCTTCGAGCCTGATTCCGGCTGTCAGATTGGCAGGAATGACGAGCAGCATCCGGCTGCTGTCCTGTACGGCGGTGCTGTCCGATACCAGCATTTCCTCGAACTCGTCATCTTCCATTTCCGTCATATCCTTTCCGGCAAAGTCCGCTTTTTCGAATCTCTGCCCTGCGGAGTATGCCGCCAGAAGCTGGTTGAGGTCCAGGCTGTCGGCCTTAACGCTGACGTCGAGTTTCAAGAATCCGTTTCTCAGGATAGCCATTCTGAGTCCGGTCAGCGAGCCGCTTGCAGCGAGCCTGGACTTTCCGCTGGTTATCCCGATATTCTCTATCCGGATTTCATTGTTGTTGAAAGTTCCCTTGAAATCGCTGATCCGGTTTCTCAACGGAAGATAAGGGGACATTATGCCTGTACCTCCGAAGGCGATGCTTCCGTCGATGTCCCATTCACTGAAATATTTCCTGATATTGTCTCCTACGTCGAAACTGATGTCGTTCTTCCTGAAATCGGTTTCGGAAAGCCAGTCGGGAATTTCCCGGGCGGGTCTGGTGCGGCGGAAGTGCCTGAACAGCGAGTCGACCGGCACGTCCGGATTCGCTCTGGAAAGCGAGTCTACGAATGCTTTGGCCTTTTTCTTCCTTTCGATGGAATTCATCGCCGCATTGGCACTCATATCCAGATTCCTGACTCCGATTCTGTTGACCGGACCCTTCATGAACAGGCCGCGGGTATTGCTCGTGAGAGACAGTACCGGTATGTCCCGATCCGTTTCCTTGGGCGAGACGGTGAATCTGTTTTCTGAACGGGCCACGACTACTACGGACGAGTCCGCACCGCGCAGAGACAGGAATCCTGCATCGAATCTGCCGCCGAACGGATAAAATGCGGAAGAATCTGTCCGGTCGAGGATGGCGGCCGAGTTCTGGGCCTTCAGGGAGAGTTTTCTGCCAAGCAGAGACATCTGATCCTTGTACCGGAACCGGACGCTGTCCACATATGCGGACAGCCCCATCATCCTTTCTCCCTTTTCGATATTTTTCGCGAATATGTTTCCGTATGTGCCGAGTTTTACGTCCAGACTGTCTATGTAGATGTCGATGGAGTCTTTCGCCGAGTACAGGAGCATCCGGCGGCTTTTCATATTGCCTTTCAGGTCGGCCTGGGCGAACGTGTAAGGCGAGAGCTGCGACATGTTTATGTCCCCTTTCAGGTCAGCCGACAGCCGGCCGCCTGCAGAGTATCCTGTGAATTTTTTCAGTACGGTGGACAAGGTGTCGAGATTCAGGAAAAAACGGCTGTCTATGTTTAGCAGAGGGTCTTTCCCCAGTATGTCTTCGGCTTTGCCCGAACCTGTCAGCGCCAGACCGCGCCCTATCGCCAGGACGCTGTCGAGCTGCAGGTCGATCTGTCCGGTTTCCCTGCTTCTCAGGTATGCCTTAAGACCTATCCGGTTTTCCCCGAATGCCCTGTGAGAGATTTTCGAGACCGGAATTTCCAGAAAACCGTCCACTTTCGGGATGCTGCCGCGGCTGTCAAGCCATCCGTCCGCCTTTACCGCCATGGTTATGACAGCGTCCGTCCTGAAATCCCCGAGCCCTTTCATCAGACTTTTTCCGAAATAGTCTATCGGCCGGGTGATGTCGCATCCGTCTATGAAACATCCTCCGTTTACATAGATGCTGTCTTTTTTCATGATTATGTCGGCCTTGGCCGAAACCGGTATGTCGGCGAAATCGACGTCGAATTTTTCTACCCGGATATGACCGGGCGTATCTTCAGGAAACGAAATTCTGGAGTCCATCGTTACGGGGATTTTCATCCTTCCGTATGCTCCTGTCGCCATGTAGGCTGTAGCTGATGCCTTGACGTCAATGCCGCGGTTCCGGCCGCGCGTGACGAATCTGTCGAGTTTCAGAGCCACCGTATCTGTCGGGAAACGTCCTGAGAGGAACATCTTGTCGACTCTGAGCCCGAGACGGCTCTTTTCCGGGTCTTTGGTGACAATCCTTCCGAAAAACACCATCCGTTTCAGACTCAATGCGATATTTGTGGAATCCGGAATGCTGCTGTAAACGATTCTCGGATTGTCGTCGAGACGTATTTTCCCGATGACCAGATCCGGAAGTCCGGATGAAACCGAATCAGAGGATTCTTCTTCAGTGCTTCCTGTTCTGAAGATGTTCCAGGTGGCGGTACTGTCGTTGTATGACGTGGTATAAATCCTGGGTTTCGACAGGGAAATCCCGGGTATGTTTATCTGTCCGGCTATCAGGCTCGAAAGGTTCACCGATACGGAAAGGCTGTTGAACGACATCAGCGTGTCGCATGTTTCCCCGCGGCCCTGTCTCGTGTACCAGTTGTCGCCGGCCCCGTATTTTTCGAACCTCTCGGAAGGATACGTGACAGACAGGCTGTCGAATGTGACGTTCAGGTAGGGAAAACTGCGTATGACGGAAGCGTTGACTTTCCCGAAGGAAACGTCTCCGTCCACGAAGCTGGCGGCATATTTGTTCGCAAGCACGGTGAGCACTCCGGGTGTCAGGGCTATCTGCAGCGCAACCAGTATCACTGCCCAGAGTCCGACTATGCCTGTCAGGCATAGTCCGATGGTTTTCCACAGCCTTTTCGCTGATTTTCCCTTTTCCATTTCAGACAAAATTTATGCGTACATCTTTCAAAGATACTGAATTTTTTAAAAGATTGGTGACTCCAAAGGGTACTTTCCTCATCTTCGCAAGCCTTGAAGTTCCTCTTTTTGAGTCAACCTCAGGGCCGCAAGGTATTAAAAAAGAGGATAGCGCAAACATCCGTGTTTGCCCTATCCTCTGTATCGTATCGGATTATGCAGGCTTACTGTTCGTCCATAAGCTGCATATGCTGAACGTAGATGGCCTTTTTGATTTCCTCACGTCTTTTTACGGAAGGTTTTACGAAAGCCTTTCTGGCGCGCAGTTCGCGGATCGCTCCTGTCTTTTCGAATTTCCTCTTGAATTTCTTCAGCGCCTTCTCTATGTTCTCGCCTTCTTTTACCGGAACTATAATCATCTTTAAATCACCTCCTTTTATTCGCGGCTGCAAATTTACGCAGATTATTCGGATTTCAAAATATTTTTGAAAATCTCCATGCCTTTCGTGGCGACTTCCCTGATATGGGTGATTCGGGAGTCGTGTACGGGTACATCTTTCGGGTCAATAATATATATGGGAGTATCGTGGCCGGCATAGCGGTAAAGCCCCGCGGCCGGGTAGACCTGAAGGGAGGTCCCTGCTATCAGGAGGATATCGGCCCGCTCCACGGCATCGACGGCAGCCCCGATTTTCGGCACCGCTTCTCCGAACCAGACAATATGGGGCCTGAGCTGTGCCCCGTCCGGCGCCAGATCGCCGATATGTATCTCTCCGTAGCCGATATCGAAGACGGATTCTTCAGAAAAACCGTCCGACTCGCAGCACCTGTCCTCGGGACGCACTTTGGTCAGTTCTCCGTGCAGGTGGATGATTCCGGTGCTTCCGGCACGTTCGTGCAGGTTGTCGACATTCTGTGTGATGACGGTTACGTCATATTCGTCTTCAAGTCCGGCTATCGCCTTATGTGCGGCATTCGGTTCCGCCTTTGCCAGTTCCTTTCTCCTCGTGTTGTAAAAGTCCAGGACCAGTGCCGGATTCCTGTACCAGCCTTCGATGGATGCCACGTCTTCCACCCTGAAGTTTTCCCAGAGCCCGTTGCTGTCCCTGAATGTACTGATGCCGCTCTCGGCGCTCACCCCGGCCCCCGTAAGCACGGCCAGTCTTTTCTTTTTCATATCAGATAATATTTTTCCAGCCAGTATTTGTAGAGAGGATCCAGGATTACCGGCTCCTCCTTTTCGTCGAAAGTGATGATTTCCTTCTTTGTCAATGCGTCTTTCACCCTTCTGACGTTGGCTGACGAATTCAGCCTGTATTTTTCGATGACGTCTGCCGAGCTGAATCTGGCCTCTCCGTCGAGAACGGCTTTCAGAAGGCTCAGCTGATGTACGGAAAGGTCATCGGTCATGGACATGAATCTGTGCCTGTGGATGGAGATGAGGATTTCCAGGGCATCCATCAGGATGCCTTCATTCATATATCCTTTCGACAGCGAGTCGCAGATGGAGAAGAAATGATTCAGATACCAGATATTGCTGTCGAAAAGGTTTACGGCTCCTGCGGCGAGATCCTGCTCTATGACTTTTCCCCAGGTCAGGAAACCTCTGACAATATGGTCGGTGAGTTCCCTTGCGTCGATTTTGTGAAGCGGCAGGTGTTCGACTTCCCTGTAAAAATATCTTCTTTTTTCGAAAATGTGTTTCATGGCATTCACCTTGGACCCCATGAAGATATGGGAAACCTGCCACGATTCTGTCTTTGCCGTACTCCTTACGGTCTCGTACAGTGCCCGGAAAATGCCTTCATATTCCGTTTCGCCGAGATTCAGCAGGGAACTGAATTCGTCGAATATGATGAAGAAAACGATATCCCGCGATTCGGCTATGCGGCGCGGAAGTTCCGTCAGTTTCCGGATGTCGTTCATATCCGGTTCCCCGTCTATGGAAATGACCACGTCTTTCAGTGAAAACTTTTCCTGATCGAAAACGAAATGCGTTCCTTCGAGCATTTCCCCGATGATGCCGGAGTATTCGTCCGGAGTGGATGCCGTGGCCCGGATGACTGCCGACCCGAATTTCTGCAGGAACTGCCCGACCGTGCGGACATTGAACAGATCCGCCTGGGCTACCGTAAACCGGGCTCCGGATATGCGCATGCTGAAAAGGACCTGCTGGACGACTGACTTTTTCCCGGTTTTGGGCGGTTCATATATGCATACATTCTCCCTGTTTCCCAAAAGGTTCTTCAGGGCAGAGCACTCGGTTCTTCTGCCCACGAAATTTTTCCCGGTCACGAATCGGTCGTAAATAAAAGGCGTGTCCATCATCGCAGTTAACTTTCCCGGCTGGCTGTAGCAGCTCGTTCATCCGGACAAAAATACCATTTTTTTTTGTCATCTCGGCAAAAAGTGTTATTTTTGCAGACCAAAATTGATACGGGACTGTTAAGCCATTGACAAAGAGTTGTTTAGAGACAGCCGCTTGCAGTCGGAACTTTTAAGTTTTTATTATGTACGCTATTGTAGACATTGCCGGTCAGCAGTTTAAGGTGGAAGCCGGTATGGAGATTTTTGTAAACCGCCTCGCTGCGGAGAAAGGTTCGTCGGTAGAGTTCGACAAGGTCCTTCTGGTCGATACTGACGGGCAGGTAAAGGTAGGGGCACCGTATGTAGACGGCGCCGTAGTCAAGGCTACCGTCATCGATGACACCTGCAGAGGAAAGAAAATCCTCGTGTTCAAGAAGAAACGCCGCAAAGGCTACCAGAAACTGACCGGTCATCGTCAGAATCTTTCAAAAATTCAAATCAACGAAATCGCTTAATCAGACACTGGAGGATTTTATTATGGCACATAAAAAAGGTGTAGGTAGTTCCAAGAACGGTCGTGAATCACACAGCAAAAGACTGGGCCTGAAGAAGTTCGGAGGCGAAGTCGTAAAGGCCGGAAATATCATTGTCCGCCAGCGCGGCACCGTACACAATCCTGGTCAGAATGTAGGCATGGGCAGGGATCACACTCTGTACGCCCTCATCGACGGGAAAGTGTCTTTCTGCAAGAAAGCGGATGCCAAATCATACGTCTCGGTTCTCCCTTTCGAAAATTAGGGGCTCGGAGTTTATGGAAGACAGAGAGGATTGTGCTCCGGGTGGAGTCCAGTCCTCTTTTTTCGTCGTTTCGGAATACAAACTAAAATTTTCAGGATATGTTGACGTTGAAATTGCTTCGTGAGAATCCGGAGTATGTAATAAAGAAACTTGCAGTCAAGAACTTTGACGCAGGTGAAACGGTCTACAGAATAGTGGACCTGGACAGGAACAGAAGAACGATGCAGACCGAACTCGACAGTTGTCTGGCAGCGCAGAAGCAGAAAGCCTCGCAGATCGGAGCCCTGATGAAGGAGGGAAAGAAGGCCGAGGCGGAAATCATCAAGGCGGAAGTGGCGTCCCTGAAGGAAAAATCCAGGGAAATAGAAGCAAAATCGGTCGAGAACAATGCCGAACTCGAATCTCTTCTGGTCCTTCTGCCGAATATCCCGTGCGATATGGTTCCGGAAGGCAAGGGTGCTGAAGACAATGTCGTGGTGAAGACAGGAAACGAAATCCCGGAACTCGGACCCGACGCCCTCCCTCACTGGGACCTCGCTCGCAAACTCGATATCATAGATTTCGACCTGGGAGTGAAGCTGACCGGAGCGGGTTTCCCGGTGTACAAGGGAAAAGGAGCGCGGCTGCAGAGGGCCCTTATAAACATGTTCCTCGACATAAACACTGCCGCAGGCTATCTCGAAGTGGAGCCTCCGGTAATGGTGAACGAGGCTTCCGGTTTCGGAACGGGGCAGCTTCCGGACAAGGAGGGACAGATGTATCATGCGAATCTGGACAACTATTACCTCGTTCCTACGGCCGAAGTCCCCGTTACGAATATTTACCGTGACGTGATACTCGGGAACGATGATTTTCCTGTAAAGATGACGGCATATACTCCTTGTTTCAGACGTGAGGCAGGTTCCTACGGAAAGGACGTAAGAGGCCTGAACAGACTCCATCAGTTCGACAAGGTCGAAATCGTCAGAATCGAAAAACCGGAGAATTCCTATGCCGCTCTCGATGAGATGATAGCGCACGTGGAGGGAATCGTGAACAGGCTCGGCCTTCCTTACAGGATCCTGCGTCTGTGCGGCGGGGATATGAGTTTCACTTCAGCCATTACATACGATTTCGAAGTCTACTCCGCAGCACAGGGCCGCTGGCTTGAAATCAGTTCAGTATCCAATTTCGAGTCCTATCAGGCCAACAGGCTGAAACTCAGATACAGGGATGCCGAAGGGAAAATCCAGCTCGCCCATACGCTGAACGGCAGTTCGCTTGCACTGCCGCGCGTTGTCGCCGCCCTGCTCGAAGACTGCCAGAAGGACGGTAGAATCATTATTCCGGAGGCGTTGAGGCCTTATACCGGTTTCGATATTATCTGACGGCCGGAGTGAATGACAGGAAGATAATAATGGGGATTGACCCCGGAACCAATCTTTTGGGTTTCGGGGTCATCTGCGTGCAGGGAAAGTCCGTGTCGTTCGTGGATATGGGCGTAATCGATATGCGGAAGGAAAAAGGGCATTTCGAGAAACTCAAAAAGGTCAGCGAGAAGATGGAAGAGCTTCTGGATGCATACTCTCCCGACGAACTGTCCGTCGAGTCCCCGTTCTACGGAAAGAATCCCCAGGTGATGCTCAAACTAGGACGCGCTCAGGGAGCGGCGATTACTGCGGCCCTGAGGCGCGGTATTCCAGTGGCGGAATATGCCCCGCGAAAAGCCAAGATAGCCATTACCGGTATCGGTGCGGCTTCCAAGGAGCAGGTCAGCACTATGATTCAGAAAATCCTGAATATAGGGCTTAAGCCAGAACATCTCGATGCTACGGACGCTTTGGCGTTGGCCCTGTGCCATTATTTCCATCTGACCAGTCCCCTCCTTTCAGTCCGCCCGGGCGGCGACTGGAAACAGTTTGTCGCCGCCAATCCGGACAGAATCAAATAGATAACAGGCATAAATTTTGCATATACGGGCGCGTTTTTTACAGGATTGCCGGGCTTGTGTGTCACGGTGTTTTCTTTGTTCAGTTTTTGCGTATGTTTAAATCACACTCCCTGCAATTCGTATTGCGGTTGTCGATGCTTGTCTTTATGGCGTCAGCAGTTTTCCCTTTGATGGCGCAGCAGAATTTTTTCGTGAAGATGACTCTCGTGGACAAGACCGACTCTCAGCCGGTCGGTTTCGCCACCGTGTCACTGACGTTGAAGGACAAGACTGTCCCGGCAAAATATATGCTGAGTACGGCCGAAGGGCTGGCGACGCTGACGCGCGTTCCTGCCGGAACATATATCCTCAAGGCGGAAATGATGGGATACAAGAGCTACGAACGGGAACTGACCGTATCCAAATCCGTCGATCTGGGAAAAATAGAGATGACTCCCGATATGGAAGTTCTCGATGCTGCGAGCATTACGGCCATAGGAAATCCGATTATCGTCAAGAAGGACACCGTGGAATACAGTGCGTCCTCTTTCAAGACTTCCGACAATGACATGCTGGAGGAGCTCCTGAAAAAACTTCCCGGAGTGGAGGTGGGTTCCGACGGTTCGATTACGGCCAACGGAGAGACCATCACGAAGGTAATGATAGACGGGAAGGAATTCTTTCTGGATGACCCGCAGCTCGCTACCAAGAATATCCCTGCCAAAATCATAGAAAAGGTCCGCGTGGTGGAAAAGAAGTCCGAGCAAGCCGAATTTACTGGAATCGATGACGGCGACGAGGAGACCGTGATAGACCTTTCCGTGAAGCCGGGTATGATGAACGGATGGTTCGGGAACGTAATGGCCGGAGGCGGCCACGACCTGCCGTCCGGAGAAAGTGCCGTGAACGACTGGAGGTACCAGGCTGCCGGTATGGCGGGACGTTTTTCCGAAAACAGCCAGATAAGCATCATCCTGAACGGGAACAACACGAACAACCGTGGCTTCAACGACATAGCCGGAAGTATGATGCAGAATATGCGAGGTTCGCGGGGTATGGGCCGCCGGATGGGCGGCTGGGGCAGCAACGGCATCACGACATCCTGGATGGCGGGCGCCAACGGAGCCTTTACCCTCCTCGACGGTGACATGGAACTTAACGGCAACTATATGTACGGCGGTACGGACCGTTATATTATGGAAAAGAGTTCCGAGACCACATACAATGACGACGGAAGCGTGGAAATCTATAACGAGGACGGAAAGAATATCACCCGCAGCGACGGGCACCGTCTCGGCGTGAGACTTGAGCACAAGTTCAGCGAAAATACGTCCATCCTGTTCGAACCGCAGTTCGATTTCGGCACCGGCAGTTACAGTGAAGACTATTTTTTCGACAAGAGTCTGGACGGTTCTCCGCTAAATGAGGGATTCAACCGGAATACAGGTTCGAACGACAACTGGCGGGCCCGCGGTTTCCTCCTGTTCAGGCAAAGACTCGGAAAGCCGGGCCGGACGGTTTCGGTGATGTTCAACTACAGTTTCAGCAACAACGACATGTGGGGTTTCAACCAGTCCCTGACCAGGAATCTTGGGGGAGCGGAGCCCGCAGACGAAATAGTCAATCAGAGGTATGACCAGAATTCCAGGAGTTCGTCCCTGTCAGGACGCGTCGTATATACCGAACCTCTCGGCCACGACTTCTATATGGAAGCCAACTATTCTTACGGCTGGAACAGGAGCAAGACATTCAAGTCCACGTACAACAGCGGCGGCATCCCGTCCGATCTCGTGGATTTCGAAAACGGGAATATGACATACGATCCGGCAGGGGAGACCTTCGACGACGATTATTCGAACGACATTACCAACAGGTATGTGAACCAGAGCGCCGGACTGAATTTCATGTACCAGAAAGACAAGCTCAGGGCCCAGCTCGGAGCGGCCATAAGACCTACCGACACCGACAATATGACCAACGGCGAGTCATACAGGAGCAATGTCATCAACTGGTCCCCCCAGGCAATGTTCAGTTATGATCCGAACGACAATACCAGTGTAAGGCTCTTCTATTTCGGGCGCTCGTCCCAGCCGTCGACGTCCCAGCTCATGCCGGTGCTCGACAACTCGAATCCGGTCAACGTTTCTCTCGGAAACCCGTACCTTATCCCGTATTTCAATCATGACATAAGGGCAATGTTCGGGTATACCGACAGGGAAACTTTCCTTTCCGTGCACGGCCGTTTCGGCGGGAGCATGGTCCAGAACCCGATAGTGAATGCCCAGTGGAACAGTTCCGGTGTCAGATATTCGATACCTGTCAACGGCCCTGCATCGTTTTCGGCGGACGGCCGCGTGATGCTCAGTTCTCCGTTAGGCCGCGATTCGAAATTTTCCGTCTCATCGATGACTTACGCCAGATACAACGAGGCCACCTCCTACATACAGCGGACGTCCGAAGGCCTCGACATGGACAAGTACGGAAACCCGGAAGATTTCGACTACGATCTGTTCCATGATGACTTTACCGACATGAGGGACAGGATGTTCATCACCAACAGGACCCGGACACTCAATTTCACCCAGCGTCTACGCTTTACATACAGGGATGATGTCGTGGAAATCAATCTCGGAGGAAGAACCCGTGTGAGCAAGTCCTGGTACACTATTTCCGAATACAGGCAGAGCGCCCAGTGGAACAATCAGATAGATGCCTCCATGAACTGGACGCTGCCTTTGGGATTCAGTCTCATAGCGGACTGCGACTACAACTGGTACAACGGCTATTCCACTCCTCAGGAGGATGAATTCGTGCTCAATGCCGAGATCAACAAACTCCTGTTCAAGGACAAGTTCACCCTCGCTGTCAAGGCATACGACATTCTGAGCCAGTCGAAGAATCTGTCCGTTACGGATGAATCAAACATGCACGTCGAAACCCTGAACAACACTCTGGGTCGGTACATCATGCTGTCCCTGACTTACCGTTTCGGGAATTTCAGCGGTCCTCAGGGCGGCAGGGGGCCTGGCGGGCACGGTCCGATGGGTCCGCCTCACCGTTGACGGCGCCGCTACATTTACGGTTCAGTCTGTGCGAATCCGTCAATCTTCTTTTATGGAATTGCCGGAGGACACGTATTTCCTCCATTTGTCGATAAGAGCTGTCATATCCTCGGGGAGAGTGGAGTCGAACAGCAGATGTTCTTTTGTCCTCGGGTGGATGAAGCCGAGAGTCTTCGCATGGAGTGCCTGGCGGGGCATTATTTTGAAACAGTTCTCGATGAACTGCCTGTATCTGGCGTAGATGGTGCCTTTTCTTATTTCAGAGCCGTCGTACCTTTCATCATTGAAAAGCGGGTGCCCGATATGGTTGAAATGCACCCTTATCTGATGGGTCCGTCCGGTTTCGAGCCGGCATTCCACTACTGTCACGAAGCCGAACCGTTCCAGTACGCGGTAATGCGTCACGGCATGTTTCCCGCAGTCTCCCTCGGGGAAGACCTTGAAGCGCATCCTGTCGTTGGGGTCCCGTCCGATATTGCCGGTAATGGTGCCTTCGTCGTCTTTCAGGTTTCCCCAGACTACCGCCACATATCTTCTGTCGATGGAGTGTACGAAGAACTGCCTGGCGAGATCCAGCTGGGCTTCATCGTTCTTGGCCACGACCAGAAGCCCTGATGTGTCCTTGTCTATCCTGTGGACCAGGACGCCCATCCTTTCATCTTCCGCATCCGGTCCCTGACATATCCCGAGATGGTACGCGAGGGCATTGACCAGCGTTCCGGAAAAATGCCCGTGCCCGGGATGGACAACCATTCCCGCCTTTTTGTTCAGTACCAGAAGGTCTTCGTCTTCGTATACTATGTCTAAAGGAATGTTTTCAGGTAGAATTTCCAGGCCACGTCTCTGATAAGGCATCACGAAGGAAATCACGTCGCCCGGCCGGACTATGCAGTTCGCCCTGGCCGTATCCCCGTTCACCTTTACGTACCCTGACTTTATGGCTGACTGTATCCGGTTCCGTGAAGTGTTTTCCAGATGGGTGGACATGTATTTGTCCACTCTCATAGGTGTCTGGCCCTTGTCGAGTTCCAGCCTGAAATGTTCGAACATCTCCTGCTGCCCGTCATCGATGTCCATGTCGGGGTCGCATACGATTCCGTCGTCATCCACGAAATCCCCGTCTTCCAAGTCGTACAGTTTTCGTGTCATACTGCTCCCTGATTATTCTGGAATGATGGCAGTATCTAAGGAATCGGCCTGCATTTCTTCAGGGTCAGGAACCTTGTCCAGGTCGGTAGTCAGAAACAGGCTTATGTCCATACCCATCAGAAGCGGCTCTTCTCCGTAGTCCGGCTCCTGTCTGTAAACCACGGCATTGAGGGAGTCGGAGTAATCCAGAACGGTCTCGTCGAAATATATTCCTGCGACATTCAGGGAATGATCGTGAACGGCTTCGACTGCGCTCCTGTATTTCATACCGAGGACGACAGGGGCGTATGTAACGCAGTCATCGTTGTTCAGCCCGAGTTCCAGATCAATTCTGGATTCGCTTTCTATCAGTGTTCCCGGCGCGATTTCCGCTCCTTCGTGGAACTGTCTCAGGACATTGTTGGTGGCTATGTCGGTGACATAGTCCAGCCTGCCTATCTGAAGCCCTTTGGACAGGATTTCAGCCTTTGCCTGCCTCAGGGAGTAGCCGATGAGATTCGGCATCATGACTTTCTTGGCATTTATCGCATTTATGGTCAGAAGGATGCGCCTGCCTTCCTTGACCTTGCTGCCTGCCTTCGGATTCTGCCTGTAAACCAGCCCCTTGCCCATTCTCTTTACATAGACCGAGTCGATGACTTCTATCTTTATCTTCTTTTCTGACGCTATTTTGCCGGCTTCGGCGACGGTTATGTTGGTCAGGTCCGGCACTGTGATTTCGAGATTGTGCCTCGTTATCTTGTCGAGCATTACCCTGGTGCCGAAAATCAGGGCCAGTATAAGTATTACCCCTGCCAGGATATTGGCTGTTATGCGGTTGAAGAAAAAATTCCGTATATTCATATATTCTCGTTTTAAACTTCGTTTACAATGGCGGCTCTCATAACAGGCTGGCGCCGCGGAACAGAACTCTGAACAGGCCTTCACCTATCAGTACCAGTCCGATGACGATGATGACGGCTCCCGTAATCCGGTTTATCCACAGTATCGTTCGCATCTTGAACTTTTTCCCGAAACGGCTCAGCAACCATGTCACGACAAACCAGTAGAACGCCGAACCGAGGCTGACTGAAAGGACGATGGGAGTGACCCTCCAGTCCGACCTGTCCAACGGGCCGATTCCGAAGAATGCGAACAGCGCGAAAATCACGAATATCGCCCCCGGATTCGAAAGCCCCATCAGGACTGACTGCAGAAAATCCGTGAGGGAGACGGAGCCTTGCCGTTTTTCCCTGGCCCTCAGTTTCCTGAGAGGATCGGATGCGTTCATGGACCAGCCGAGGATAGTGACGACTATCCCGCCGCACAGCAATATGAGTTCCCTGTGCTCGTTTATCAGCTGTTCAGCCGCAGCAAGGGCGAAAATGGCTATGATGGAGAAGACCGTATCCACGACGCAGGCTCCCATTCCGGTGATGAACCCTGCCTTGTGTCCCTTGCTGAGCGACTTCTGGATAACGAGGATGGCTATCGGTCCTATGGGGGCCGATGCACAGATGCCTATGGCGAATCCTTTTACTATATCCAGCAGCATGGTCGGTGTCGGTCCGGTGAATCTGCCAGCACCTGGGGAAATTCATCGGAGCAAGGGGCAAAGATAATCATAAAAATTCCAAGTCTCAGTTTCCGGCGTGGAAAAATTTTCGCTAAGTTTGCACCCGAAATGCAAGCTCCTGCATACTATGAAAGGAAATAAGACAAATCTGCAGTTCCTCTGTTTTTCGGCTGCGTTCGCCATCCTGATGACACTCCCGTTCATCGTCCCTCATACGGGTTTTCTGGCTTTGGCCGGTTTTCTCCCTCTGCTGATGATGGACAGAATCGCCACACTGACAGGAAAGCGGCATTTCTGGATATGGCATTATCTCTCGTTCGTGCTGTGGAACGCTGCCACGACTTTCTGGGTCTGCAATGCCACCGTTGGCGGCGGACTTTTCGCGATATTCGCGAATTCATTCCAGATGTCGGTGATTTTCGCCCTTTTCAGATTCAGCAAGCGGTATCTTTCCGGGATTCTGCCTTATCTGCTTCTGATGGTTACGTGGATAGCCTGGGAGCGGGCATACTTCGATGCCGACATTTCCTGGCCGTGGCTTGTGCTCGGCAATGCCTTCGCCGGCAGCATAAAGTCGGTGCAGTGGTATGAATATACGGGGACACTCGGCGGTTCTCTCTGGATATGGCTTTCGAACCTGTCCGTATTCGGCATCCTCGTGGCACTGTCCGACGGCAGGTGGATGCGGGACTTCAACCGGAAGGCCAGGACTGCGGCCGTAACCGGGACTGTCATCGTCCTCGCGGCCCCGTTCATCCTGTCGCATATCATTTATGCGAATTACGAGGAAACGCAGGATCCGCTGGAAGTGCTTGTCGTGCAGCCGAACATAGACCCGTACAACAAATTCACGGCAATGACCCAGAGCCGGCAGAATGATCTTTTCCTCGGCTATGCGGAACAGGCGTTGCGCGACAGGAAACTCGGGAGGCTGGATACCGCCCGGGTGGAACCGCTCCTGCTCCTGGCTCCGGAAACCTTTACCAACGACGTGATTACCAATGATCTTCATACCAGCCGCACTTTGCGCGAATTCGATGCTTTCCTGCAGGATTATCCAGGGGTGAACCTCCTTTTCGGGGCTTCGTCGCATACTTTTATAGAATCTTCGGTGCGTCCGTCCCATACCGCCCGTCAGCTTCGCGACGGAAGATGGATAGAGTCGCACAATTCTGCCCTTATGACTGACGGCTATGGAGATGTCGGCCTTTTCCACAAGAACAAGCTTGTGGTAGGCGTGGAAATGACCCCTTATCCGGCCGTATTCTGCAAGATAGACGATATGCTTGGCGGTGTGATGGGGCGGTGCGTAGGCCAGGATTCGGTTTCAGTGCTCTATGTCAGGGGAACCGACGGCTCTACCATTCCGGTAGGCTGTGCCATCTGCTATGAATCGGTATACGGAGAATATTGTACAGGTTATGTGAAAAAAGGTGCCGAAGTACTGGCCATCATCACCAATGACGCCTGGTGGGGGGATACTCCCGGCTACAGGCAGCATCTGAACTATGCCAGACTCAGAGCCGTGGAGACCCGGAGGGACATAGCGAGATGTGCCAACACAGGCATTTCAGCCATCATTGACCAGCGCGGAGAAATCCTGCAGCAGACATCCTGGTGGGAGCCTGCCGTCCTCCGTGGATATGTGAACAGAAACGATGACACGACGTTCTTCGTCAGAAACGGAGATATCACGGGACGTGTCTGCACTTTTGTCTTCTGGCTTCTTCTGGCTGCCCTGGCTGTAAGAATCATCCTTTCTGTTTCCCGCAAGGTGAAGTAGCTGTCCAAAGTATTCTGAAATCCTGTCAGTCTGCCAGCGATATGTATTTCCTGCGGATGATGCCTTTCCTGTCTATGACAGTGATGTAAGGCATCACTGTCAGGTCGAAGGCGTCGAAGAGATCAAACGCCGTTTCAGGAGCGGAATCAAGCGTCAGATCCACATCCACGATGAAGAACCGTGTTTTACTTCCGGTTCTTGAGAGTGAGTCGGACGCGGCCAGTTCGGCTTCGCAGAACTGACATCCTTCGCTGTGGAAAATCACTGTCGTATTCCTTAGCCGTTCCAGGGACAGCTCCTTTTCCCTGTCTTTGCCGCGATGTCTCAATATCCCACGGACTCTGATGTCCGGTAGTCTGCCTCCGATTGCGGACCTTGAAAGCAGATCTTTCAGGACATCTGCATACTGGATGATTTTCAAGGAATCGTCAGGAGATTTCCATAAGTCCGGTCTGGCGGCAATATAGCGGTCAATCAGGTATTCCAGTCCGCATTTTGTCCCCTCGCCCCTGCGTGTCCCCAGCCAGTACATCAGATCGCCTGCCATTTGCCTGAACATAGCCGTATCCCTGTCCCGGAGAGTCTTCGATGCGATTCCGTCACAGACTTCCCTGACATTTTCGCAGGACGGCCTCTCCCCGTATGCGGAGAAGAGATTGTCATAGAATTCCTCCGATTTCACGCTTCCGTATTCGTAGGGCCTGAAACAGATGTCGAGAAGCCTTTTCAGGGACAGTACATCAAGCCGCCTTCCGGTTATGATTCCGCCTGCTGAGACCAGAAACAGCCCCGGAGTGCTCAGAATCCCGTATTTCAGCTGGAAGTCAGATGAAATTTCAGGATCCCACAAATGCCTGGCTGCTATTTCCGGATTTTTGATGTCCAGATATTCTCCGGCAAATTTTTCCCATTCTTCGTGCGACTGCCCTGTGTAGACCGCGTACAGGTTTATCCTGTATTTGCTGTCTCCAAGGACATTGCGCAGCAGGATGGCATCCATCCTGCAGGTCGGACAGCCGCTGTCGTAGAAGAAAAGCACCGACGGCCTGCCGTTGCCGCCCGAATCTCCGAACAGACTGACTGTCCGTCCGTCAATATCTTCCATAGCTAACGGAGGTGCCTGTTTCCCGATGAGGGATTGCCGGTTGAACGTGGCGAATATCCTGGCGTCCATCAGATCCGCCGCATCCTGCATCTTCACTTTCCCGCTGTCGAACCACCGGTCGAAAATGTGTATTGCGACAGTCTCGTCACCCATCAGCTTTGAACTGACATAGTGCTTGTACAGCTTTATGGCCGTAAATTGCCTGACAAGGGAATCGGAGCAGGCTTCTATCAGGAAATCCGTTTCCCCGCATTTGACTTCAGCCGGTTCCGTCTCCAGTATTTTCAGGTATTCGTCCAGTTTTGCGCCGAGCGCTCCTGCAGCTGCTGAATCAAGCTGGGCTGAAGCAGACACCGGTATCGGCAGCAGGGCTGTCAGTAAAATGAATATGAAAGCGAATTTTCTCATTCCTCGTATTCGAGCAATTTTATGTCCACCCCTTCGGGAATGAACATAGACGGGTCGCTGTGGTGCTTTATAAGGTCGCGCACTGCAGTGGAAGAGATATGCGCGAATTCCTGGGCGGTAGGGATGATGATCGTGTCGATTTCCGGAGCAAGCCTTCTGTTCGCGTCCGCTATGGATCTTTCTGTCTCGAAATCTATCATATTCCTGACACCGCGGACTATGTGCCTGATACCCAGTTCCCTGCAGATGTCTACTGTAAGGTTGTCATACTCGGTGATCCTTACTCCCTGAAGTCCTGCAGTGGCCTGTCTGATTATTTCTATTTTCCTTTCCGGAGAGAAATGCCCTTTCTTGTCTATGTTTATGCCTATGGCTACAACGACCTCATCAAACATAGTCAGAGCCCTTTTCAGAATGTTCAGGTGTCCTGCCGTGAAAGGATCGAATGAGCCTGGAAATAGTGCTGTTTTTTTCATTGCTTGTCAGTGGTTCATAACTGCCAGTCGATGGGGGTGAGCCCTTCGGCGGCGAGGATTTCGTTCGTTTTTGAGAAGTGTCTGCATCCGAAGAATGCACCACGTGCCAGGGGAGACGGGTGGGCTGCTTCAAGGACGTAATGTCTTGACGTGTCTATCAGGCTTTTCTTTGCACGTGCGTAGCTGCCCCAAAGCAGGAATACTATGCCGCGGCGGTGTCCCGACAGCCAGGAAATCACGGCATCGGTGAACTCGATCCAGCCTATCCCGTTGTGGGAGTTCGGCATACCGGCCTGGACAGTAAGCGATGAGTTCAGGAGCAGGACTCCCTGCCTTGCCCATTTTTCAAGGTTCGGACGGCCGCTCATAGTGATGCCGAGGTCATCCTGGATTTCCCTGAAAATGTTTTTCAGCGACGGAGGAGCAGGAATATTGTCGGGGACGGAAAAGGAAAGTCCCATGGCCTGGCCGGCGCCGTGGTATGGGTCCTGCCCGAGTATCACTACCTTCACCTTGTCGGCTGGAGTGAGCTCGAATGCCCTGAATATGGCCGGCCCCGGCGGGTATATGGTCTTTCCCTCAGCCTTTTCCTGATGAAGAAAACGCACCAGCCGGGCGAAATACGGTTTGTCGAATTCACCCTGCAGTGCGTTTTTCCAGCTTTGTTCTATTCTGACTTCCATTTCTGTCGATAAATCCCGACAAAAATGCGGAAAAAAATGCTTATCTCAAAATCCGCAGCCAGCGTCTTGTCAGAATATGTTCTTCATGACATCGTCGATGGTCTTCACGTAGATGAATGTCAGTCCCTTGACATAGATTTCCTTTATGTCCTCTATGTCTTTCCGGTTGTCTTCCGAAATGATGATGGTATGGATGCCGGCTCTTTTGGCAGCCAGGATTTTCTCCTTGATGCCGCCTACCGGAAGCACCCGGCCTCTCAGCGTCATTTCCCCGGTCATGGCTATGCCGCTTCTGACCTGCTGTTTTCTCAGGGCCGAAACCATGGAACTGACCATCGTGATGCCGGCGGACGGTCCGTCTTTAGGCACGGCGCCTTCAGGAACGTGGACGTGGATGTCCTTTTCGGCAAATTCCTCGGAAGTGATGCAGGCCATTTCAGGATGCGCCTTGATGTACTGGTAGGCGATGGTGGCGGATTCTTTCATCACGTCGCCCAGATTCCCTGTCATGGTCAGGTTTCCCTTGCCCTTGCTGATGGAACTCTCGATGAACAGGATTTCCCCGCCCATTTCGGTCCAGGCAAGTCCGGTCACCACACCGGGAGCTTCGTTGCCGGCCTGCATGTCGTGGAAATTCGTCGGCAGTCCGAGATATTCCTTAAGATGCTCTTTCTTCAGTACTTTCGGATATTCTTCCCCGAGCGCTATCTTCTTGGCAGTCACTCTGGCTATTTTCGCTATCCGTTTTTCCAGACCACGGACGCCGGATTCCCTCGTATAGTCGCTTATTATCTTTTCGAGGCAGGCCTTGTCTATCCTGATCTGCCTCCTGTCAAGACCGTGCTCTTTCAGCTGTCTCGGAATCAGATAGTCTTTGGCGATGGACATCTTCTCCTCTGCCAGATAGCCGCTGACGTTTATCATTTCCATCCTGTCCCGCAAGGCAGGCTGTATGGTGGAAGTCGTGTTGGCTGTAGTCAGGAAGAGGACATTCGACAGGTCGTAGTCTATATCCAGGTAATTGTCGTGGAAAGTCGTGTTCTGTTCCGGATCAAGTGCTTCGAGCAGAGCTGATGACGGATCTCCCTTGATATCCGTGCTGAGCTTGTCTATTTCGTCCAGGACGATGACAGGGTTCGATGTCCCCGCCCTGTTGATGGCATTCAGTATCCTGCCTGGCAGCGCCCCGATATAGGTTTTCCTGTGACCCCTGATTTCCGACTCGTCGTGTACGCCTCCGAGAGCTATCCTTACATATTTTCTTCCCAGCGCTTTCGCTATGGATTTGCCGAGGCTGGTCTTGCCGACGCCTGGAGGCCCGTAGAGGCAGAGAATAGGTGACTTCATATCTCCTTTCAGTTTCAGGACAGCCAGATATTCTATAATCCTGTCTTTAACGTTTTCCAGACCGAAATGGTCCTCGTCCAGCACCTTCTGCGCGTGCTTGAGGTCGAGGTTGTCTTTAGACATTTCTCCCCACGGAAGGTCGAGCATAAACTGGATATAGTTGTACTGTATGCTGTAGTCCGGGGAACTCGGATTGTACCTTTCGAGTTTGGTCATTTCCTTTTCGAAAATCTCCGCCACTTCCTTTGACCACTTTTTCTTCTCCGCACGGGCTCTGAACTGTTCGAAATCCTCCATCTCGTCCATGCCCAGTTCTTCCTGAATGGTTCTCAACTGGCTGTTCAGATAGTATTCCCTCTGCTGCTGGTCGATTTCCATCTTCACTTTCTGATTGATGTCCTGCTTGATTTTCAGCAGTTCAATCTGCGTGTCGAGGACTGCCAGGAGTTTCATAGCCCTGGCAGTCAGGTCGCTGTACTGCAGCAGATCCACCTTGTCCGGGAAATTCTCCACTTCCACAGTCGTGGCAATGAAGTTCACGAGAAATTCGAAATTGTCTATGGATTTCAGCGCGGCAGCGGCTTCACGCGGCATGTAGGCCGACATCTTTATGACGGTGACGGCCTTTTCCTTGAGCGATTCCGCAATCATCCTGACGCTTTTCTCGTTTCCGTCCGGCTGTATGTCGGCCAGATAATGTACGAGACCGAGCATATAAGGGTCGTATTCCGTGATGGCGTCGATACTGAACCTCTTGAAACCCTGGAGAATAGCCGTGATGGTGCCGTCCGGCATTTCGAGGGTCTTGATGATTTTGGCCACGGTTCCGATTTTGTTCAGGTCATCCATTTTCGGATCTTCCACCGAAACGTCGTTCTGAGGCACCGCTCCGATGAACTTGTTGTTCTTTTCCGCGTCCTCGATGAGTCTGATGGACTTTTCACGCCCGATAGTGATGGGATAGACAGTACCCGGAAACAGCACTGCATTCCTGAGCGCGAGCAGCGGCAGGGAATCCGGCAGTTCCGAATCTTCTACCTTCATATATCCATCCCCCTGCAATACGGGTATTATGTTTACTTCGGTCCCGATAGGGGATAAAATTCTGTTCATTTCGAGATCTTTCATAAATTTTTCCTTTGTTTTTCTGACGGCTTCCGCCGCAATGCCGGTGTTAACCGCCGCATACGCGACATTTGTGCTGACAAAATGTCAGTACAATGCCGTTTTTACAAGCGGAACCCATATTGGTCAATCACCGTGCCAGAGTTTGACCGATATGTGTCCTGACGACCGGGTCGCACCCCGCTGCCGGAACCGAAGAATCTGCTTTACTTGTCCGGATAGCCGATTCCCGTCAGGAAAAGCGCGAATCCCGGGACGGATTCTCCCGCATCCGACCGTGTCCCGTTCCCGATGAGCTCCCTGAACCATTCAACGCTCCGCTTTCCTCTTCCGACATCGATGAGAGAACCGACTATCGCCCTGACCATATTCCTGAGAAACCTGTCGGCCCTGACAGTAAAGACAAGGTAATCCTCTTCCGTGGCAGGATAACCGAGTAACCCGATATGCGAGGGACTGTAGCTTTTCCATCCGGCTTCATATACGGTACAGACGGATGTGACGTTGTTCCCTCCCTTTTTTTCGAAACAGCTGAAGTCGTGCGTGCCTGACAGGAAGGCTGCCGCCGCGTTCATCGCCGCGACATCGAGACGGTACTTGCAGTGCCAGGAAAACTGTCCTGCGAAGGGGTCTTTCTTCCTGTGCAGAAAATAACGGTATTCACGCGAAACGGCCGAGAATCTGGCATGAAAATCCGTACCGGCAGCCTTTATATCATGAACAATGATATCTTTGGGCAAGATGGCATTTAATTTGCTAACTAATGCCCCCGGCTCTGGAACAGACGGCTTTTCCGTATCGAAATGAGCGATATAGTTCACAGCATTTACTTCCGTATCGGTTCTTCCGGCTCCGGTGACGGAAATATCCTCCTGCAAAGCGATGGAAATGGCTTTCTGGAGTGTTTCCTGCACTGATCTGGCATCAGGCTGTATCTGCCAGCCGCAGAAAGCCGCACCGTTATAGGAAAGTCTGACGAGGTATCGCATTGTTTTTACGGGATATTGATTTTAACTTTGCGAAGTTACAAATTAATCAAAATATATGGACAATATAAATATCAAGGAATTGAATGACCGCATCCAGCAGGAGAGTTCTTTCGTGGACATACTTACGATGGAGATGAACAAGGTCATCGTAGGACAGAAACATCTGGTGGAAAATCTGCTGATCGGACTTCTTGCGAACGGACATATCCTTCTGGAAGGTGTGCCGGGACTGGCGAAGACATTGGCCATCAATACCCTCGCTTCGGCGATAGACGCCAAATTCAGCCGTATCCAGTTCACTCCGGACCTGCTTCCGGCCGATGTGATAGGTACTCTCATCTACTCGCAGAAAAGCGAACAGTTCCAGATAAAGAAGGGACCGATATTCGCTAATTTCGTGCTTGCGGATGAAATCAACCGTTCACCGGCGAAAGTCCAGTCCGCCCTGCTCGAAGCCATGCAGGAACGCCAGGTGACTATCGGCGACGAGACGTTCCGGCTTCCGGAGCCTTTCCTCGTGATGGCTACGCAGAACCCGATAGAGCAGGAAGGTACCTATCCGCTTCCGGAGGCCCAGGTGGACCGTTTCATGCTGAAAGTCGTGGTCAGCTATCCGAAAAAGGAGGAAGAGAAACTGATTGTCAGGATGAACAATTCCGGAGAATTCCCGAAAGCCAGTCCTGTCCTGAAACCGGAAGACATCGTCAAGGCCCGCCAGGTAGTCCGCGACGTGTATATGGATGAGAAAATCGAAAGATACATCGTGGATATAGTCTATGCTACCAGAACCCCTGAGGATTACGGTCTCGGCCAGCTTTCCGGTCTGATAGCATACGGAGGTTCTCCGAGGGCGAGCATTTCCCTGTCCATGGCTTCGAAGGCGTATGCATTCATCAAGAGAAGGGGATATGTCATACCTGAGGATGTCAGAGCCGTCTGCAATGAAGTGCTCCGCCACAGGATAGGCCTGACCTACGAGGCCGAGGCGGAAAACGTCACTACGGAAAACATCATCTCCGAGATAATCAATGCAGTAGAGGTTCCATAATGGAAAAACGGGATGCAAACGACCTCCTGAAGAAGGTCAGGAAGATAGAAATCAGAACCAGGGCGCTTTCCCACCAGATTTTTGCAGGAGAATATCACTCTGCCTTCAAGGGGCGCGGCATGACTTTCAGTGAAGTCAGGGAGTACCAGTTCGGCGACGATGTCCGGAATATGGACTGGAATGTCACCGCAAGGATGCGTTCACCTTATATAAAGGTATTCGAGGAAGAAAGGGAGATGACCGTGGTCCTGCTGATAGATATCAGCCGATCCGGTCTGTTCGGGACTGCCGGGCAGAACAAACGCGACCGGATAGCTGAAATAGCGGCTGTCCTTTCCTTTTCCGCCATCATAAACAATGACAAGGTCGGAGCCCTCTTTTTCAGCGACCGGGTGGAGAAATTCATTCCTCCGAAAAAGGGCCGGAGCCATCTGCTGCACATCATTATGGAAATATTGGAATTCGAACCGGAGCACAACGGCACCGACATAGGCGAGGCTCTGCGTTTCCTGACCAATGCCATCAAGAAAAGGTGTACGGCTTTCCTGCTTTCGGACCTGCTCGATGTGGACAGCGACGGGAATCCTAAATATGAAGACGCCCTGAAAGTGGCTGTAAACAGGCATGATCTTTCCGTCATCGAGGTTCACGACCCGAGGGAGAGGACATTGCCGGATGTCGGGCTCGTGCATGTAAAGGATTCAGAGACGATGTCGGCTTCCTGGGTGAACACCTCCGACAGGAAAATGCGGAGAGAATACGAAAAATGGTTCGAGGATGTCACGGCGGCGTCATCCAGACTCTTTCTCAAATACAAGGTGGACAGCGTCAGCATATCCACCGACAGCGATTATGTAAAAGGTCTGATGACCTTTTTCCAAACAAGATAGTATGAAATTCGATTTCAGATTTACCGTTATACTGGCGTTCATCCTGGCTCAGTTGCCGGCTGCGGCACAGCAGGATACCATCGTGGGCGTAAAGGCAGGCGAGGCTTGTCTCGAACAGCTGCAGCCACGGGATTCCGTCCTCATAGCCGACCAGCTGAAGTACGGATTCGAACTCGACGGAGTCAGCGAGGGGACGGGCTTCATGCTGCCTGACTATTCCAAAGGCTTCTGTCCCGGCGTGGAGATAGTTTCGCAGTGGAGTCTCGATACCGTTGCCGTAAGCAGGGGAAAGAAAAAGGCTCCGCAAAAGATGGACATAAGGGGAAGCGTTACGATAACCTCTTTCGATGAAGGCCGTTATGAACTTCCTCCGGTCTATGTCGTCAGAATATCTCCCGAAGGAGTCGCCGATACGCTGGTGTTTTCTCCTAAAGTTTTGGATGTAAGGACAATGCCTGTGGATACGGCCAAATTCGAGGTTCATGACATAAAGGGGCAGATCCGCTATCCGCTGGAGTTCAGGGAAACGCTTCCGTACATCGGAGGCGCATTGCTGCTTGCAGCGATAATACTGGCGGCGGTATGGCTTACGAGGAAATATCTCAGGAAAAAGTCTGAAGATGCGGCGAACAGCGAGCCTGCGCATATCCGGGCGTTACGGAAACTGGACAGATTCAGAGGGGATTCCTTCTGGGCCCCGGAGAAACAGAAAGCCTTCTATTCCGGCATAACCGACGCCCTTCGGGAATATATTGCCTCCCGCTTCGGAGTCTCCGCCATGGAAATGACGACAAAGGAGATTTTCGACGGACTGAAAGGGAAAGACATCAGACCAGACCTTTACGAGGAGGCGAAAGAACTGTTCGAAAGGGCCGATTTCGTGAAATTCGCCAAATATTCGGCTTCCCGGACTGAAAACGCTTCCGCGCTGCCGTCAGCGGTGAGGTTTGTGACCATGACATATCAGGAGGAACTGGACCAGACTACGGCCGAGACCGGAAATGCTCCCGGACAGCCGGCTCTGATAACTGATAATACTGCCGGGGACCAGACTCGGAAAAAGGAGGAATAAGCCATGTTTTTCGAATACCCGAAACTTCTCTGGCTGGAAATCATACCTGCGCTGCTTCTTCTCCATTACATATACATGGAATGGAAGGAAAGGGTGCCTCATCTGAGAGTGTCCACCATCGTTCCATGGAAGAAATCCGGCCGGACGGCATACAGTGTCGTCAGACATATCCCGTTCGCACTCAGAACGCTGGCCATAGTGATGATAATCATAGCCATAGCCAGGCCCAGGTCAGCCGGACAGATGGAAAGGATTGATTCCGAAGGCATAGACATCATGCTGACTATGGACGTGTCCACGAGTATGCTCGCCAGGGATTTTACTCCGGACAGGCTCAGCGCAGCGAAAGACATAGCCATAGAATTCATCGCCCAGAGACCGTATGACAGGATAGGCATAGTAGTATTCGCCGGTGAAAGTTTCACGCAGTGCCCGATGACTACCGACAGGGCTACCCTGATAAATCTGATGAAGGAGGTCCAGACCGATTTGATAGAGGACGGTACCGCCATAGGAAACGGGCTGGCTACGGCTGTGGCGAGAATGAAGGATTCCGATGCCAAAAGCCGTGTGGTGATATTGCTGACCGACGGTGTGAACAACGCGGGGGAGATTACCCCGCAGATGGCCGCAGAGATAGCGCGGACTTACGGAGTGCGTGTCTATACTATCGGCGTCGGGGCACAGGGACTTGCCCCTTATCCGGTGATGACACCGTGGGGAGTGGATATCCAGAAGGTTCAGGTCGAGATAGACGAAGACCTGCTGAAGGAAATAGCGGAAGCTACGGGAGGCCAGTATTTCAGGGCTACAGACAATACCAAGCTGATGGAGATATACAGCGAAATCAACAAGATGGAGAAAGTCAGGACGACAGTGGACAGTTTCCCCGTATATCAGGAACTTTTCGGGAAATACGCCCTCGTGGCTTTGGCCGCCCTGCTGCTCGAATTTCTGCTGAGAGTCTTCGTATTGAGGCGTTTACCATAAAAAGGAGGACAGGATGATTATTGCAAATGCGGAATATCTGATCTTGCTTCTCCTCATACCGCTGTTTTTCGTGGCGTATGCGGTGATGAGGCATTTCAGGAAGAAAAGAATAAGGAAATTCGGGGACGGAACTTTGGTGAAGGAACTTATGCCGTCCGTTTCGTCATCCAAGGGATGGGTAAGACTGACTCTTTTTTCGCTTGCCTTCCTGTTCTTTGTCCTGGGGCTTTCCAGACCGCAGATCGGAGCACGTCTTAAAGAACGGAACACTAAGGGCGTGGAGATAATGATTGCCTTGGACGTGTCCAATTCCATGATGGCGGAAGACTATTCCCCGAACAGACTTGAACGGGCCAAACTCGCGATTTCCAGTTTAGTGGACAAACTCAGGGATGACAGGATAGGACTTGTGGTTTTCGCGGGGACTTCATTTGTGCAGCTGCCGGTGACGACAGACTACACATCGGCCAAGATGTTCCTGAACAGCATAAATACGGAGTCTGTCCCGATTCAGGGTACAGCTCTCGGGGAAGCCATAACGACCTGCATCAGGAGTTTCAGTACGCAGAGCGAACGGAGCCGGGCCATCATCGTCATTACTGACGGAGAGAACCACGAGGACGATCCGGTAGCGGCGGCGAAACAGGCTGCGGAAATGGGTATAAAAGTCTTCACGATCGGCGTCGGTTCGGCGGAGGGCAAGCCCGTGCCGTACAAGGGCGAACTTCTGAAAGACAGGGACGGGAATATCGTGGTTTCGCGGCTCGATGAAAAAGTGCTCAGGGACATAGCTTCTGCCGGGAACGGAGCATACGTGAGAGCCGGAATGAGCGAATTCGGGCTCAATCCCATAGTGGACGACATAAGGAAGATGGACGAGGAAATGTTCAACTCGGTGATTTTCGAGGAGTTCGATGAACAGTATATGTACTTTTTCGCCATTGCGCTGGCGCTTTTTGTCATCGAGATGCTCATAGGGGAAAGAAAGGCACGTAAACAGTTGCTGTAGAATATGGAAATGACAGGAAAAATATTGCTGGCCGCAGTTCTGGCTTTCGCTTGCACCCTGACGGCGAGTGCAGGCGATGACGACAGGAAAGACGTCAGAAGCGGGAACAGGAAATTTGCAAAAGAAGAATACAGGGAAGCCGCGGTGGATTATCAGAAAGCATTGCTGCGTGATTCCACCTCTTTCGCCGCCACCTATAACCTGGCCAACGCATTGTACCGGATGCAGAACTGGCAGGAGGCTGCGTCTGTCCTCGACAGCATTGCCTCACGGGCACCGGAATCGGAGTATGCGGCGGATTATTTTTACAACAGGGGGAATACGGCGTTGTCACTGAAAGATTACGGGAAGGCGGTGGAGGTCTACAGGGAAGCTCTTCTGCGGAATCCGGGCGATCTGGATGCGAAGGAAAACTACATCTACGCTAAGAAAATGCTCGAAAACCGCCAGAACAGCCAGAATCAGGACAATCAGGATAATCAGAACCGGAACGACCAGGATCAGAACCAGAATCAGGACCAGAATGGCAATGACCGGAACAATAATGAGGGGGACAATGACGATAATCAGGACAGGAACGGCAACGGCCGTGACAATGACCGGCCTCAGGACGGCCAGTCCCCGCAGTCCACTCCTCAGATAAGCAAACAGGCTGCACAGCAGATGCTGAATGCGATAATGGCAAAGGAAAAGGAGACCCAGGACAAGGTCAAGAAAGAAAAGGCTGCCGTACTCCAGTCCAGGCAGAAGGAGAAAAACTGGTAACAGGGAAAAATCAGGTTTAACGCATACGACCGGCACATTTATATGAATATATGAAGAAATTATTTCTGACATTTTTTATAATGCTCCAGGCTGTGGCGATGTCCGCCCAGCTCAGGGTGGAAGTCCCTGACGTGGTATCGCTGGACGAACAGTTCAACGTGACATTCATATACGACGGTGAAAACGCTCCGTCCGATTTCGACTGGTCCCCGGGAGACGATTTCCAACTGGTCTGGGGCCCGCAGCAGGGCCGTTCCACCAGCATACAGATCATCAACGGGAAGCGGACCAAGTCTTCCCAGTTTACCTATACCTACATCCTTTCGCCTAAGAAGAAAGGCTCTTTCCGGATACCGGCAGCCACCGTTACGGTAAAGGGCAAGACATATTCCACCAGTCCGGCAGACATTTCCGTAGTTTCACAGGGCGCTTCGGCACAGACTCAGCCGGATCAGTCGTCACGGGGGCAGGTCACGACCGATATTTCCGATGAGAATCTCTTCATGACGCTTACTTTCAGCAAGCGCAATGTCGTGGTGGGAGAGCCTATTACCGCTACCCTCAAACTCTACCAGAGGGTCAATATCGCAGGTTTCGAGGATGCCAGGTTCCCTTCATTCGACGGCTTCTGGAATCAGGAAATAGAGGCTCCGTCCAATATAGAGTTCCGGCGTGAAAGCCTGAATGACAGGATTTACAATGCGGCCGTGCTCAGGAAGTATATCCTTATACCGCAGCAGTCCGGAACGTTGACGGTAAATCCGGCTGAACTGGTCTGCGTGGTAAATGTCAGGACGGTATCCAGCGGAAGCGTGAGCATTTTCGACGAATTCTTCGACGAATACAGGACCGTAAGGAAAAGGATATCCACCCCCGCATACAAAATCAACGTGTCTCCGCTCCCGTCCGGAGCGCCTGCTTCATTCAAGGGCGGGGTGGGAAAATTTTCCATCACGGCTGAACTGAGCAAGGATTCCCTCCGCACCCACGATGCCGCATCGCTGATAGTCAGGATTTCCGGAAAGGGAAACGTTTCCCTGCTCGAAGAACCGGATGTGGTTTTCCCTCCTGATTTCGAGGTTTACGACACGAAGGTTTCCGACTCCGTGGACAAGGCTTCCGGCGGGGTTTCGGGCAGCAAGACATACGAATTCCCGTTCATTCCGCGCAGTGCGGGAGATTTTGCCATCGCTCCGGTAAAATACAGTTATTATGACATAAATGCCGGAAAATATGTTACTGTGGAGACGCCTCTCATTCCGTTTACCGTCGCCAGGGGCAATGAACCCGATGTCGCCTCCACCTATCCGGTGCCGGGAGTGACGCAGCGCGGAGTGAAGAACCTGAATCAGGACATAAGGTTCATAAATACGAAAGATAACGGGCTGTCCGCGAAAGGGGAGTTCTTTGCAGGTTCTGTCCTTTTCTGGGTCCTGACTGCAGCCATTGCGGTTATGGGGGCAGCCATCTGTTTCCTGTTGCGCATTTTGGCCAGACGCCGTGCCGATATTGCCGGTTCGAAGAACAGGGGGGCTACCAAGATGGCCAGGAAGCGCCTGCACAAGGCTTCCGGATATCTGTCCCAGAATCTGTATTCCGCGTTCTATGAGGAGTTGCACAAGGCTCTGACAGGATATGTGTCCGACAAACTGAACATGCCGGTCAGCGATTTGTCCAAGGAACGGATTTCGGAGACTCTGGCTGAGAGGGGAGTGCCGGCCGAGGCCGCGGACAGGTTCGTGGCCCTCGTGGATGCCTGCGAATTCGCCAGATATTCTCCTGATGCCGGAAATGCTGCCATGTCCGCGCATTATCAGGATGCCGTGGATGTGATTTCATCGATAGACTCATATATGAAAAACAGTAAAAAGTCCGGCATCGCCACTGTCGTGACTGTGATGCTGCTGCTCGGTTTCCCTGCCGCAGGACATGCGTCAGACGCTTACGTGGATTCGCTGTTCAATGCCGCCAATGCCGCCTATACCGAAGGGGTATGGTCAGAAGCGGTACAGGCATATTCTGCCATAGAGAACCTCGGACTGGAGTCTCCTGCCCTGTACTGCAATCTCGGGAATGCCTGGTTCAAAAACGGGGATGTATCCAAGGCGATACTTTATTATGAGCGTGCGCTTAAGCTGGACCCTTCATACGATGACGCCAGATACAATATGACGGTAGCTTCGGATTTTGTACAGGACAGGATAGAGCCTGTGCCTGAATTCATCCTGAAAACCTGGGTCAGGAACCTTTGCTATGCCCTGGATTCCGATGCCTGGGCTGTTTCCGGACTGGTTTTCTTCGCTGTCGCTGTCGCTGCATTGCTGCTGTTTCTCCTTTCGGGCTCGTTGGTCTGGAGACGGACCGGTTTCTTTTCCGCTGTGGTCTTCTTCCTGCTGTCGTTGTCCGCGGTATCCTTCTCTTTCTGGCAGCGCTCGGACTATTCCCGCAAGGACGGCGCCATCATCATGGCTCCGGTAGTGTCCGTCAGGAGTTCTCCGTCATCGGAGGCTTCCACCGACCTGTTCATCCTGCATGAGGGTACGAAGGTGCAGATTCTCGACGAAGTAGGCGACTGGCGCAATATCGAACTTGCCGACGGACGCCAGGGCTGGATGAAATCCGCCGATATGGAAATTATTTGAATTTATGAAAATTGTATTTTTGGATGCGGCGACACTGGGCGATGCTTCCCTTGCGCCGGTTGAAGAACTTGGAGAACTGGTGTGTTACCCTAATTCCACGCCGGCCGAGGCGATGGAGAGGGTCTCTGACTGCGAAGTCCTCATCATAAACAAGATAAAGGTGACACGGGAACTGATCGATGCGGCCGTGAATCTGAAACTCATTTGTGAAGCCGCGACCGGCGTGAACAATATCGATCTGGAATATGCCGCCTTTAAAGGCATTCCCGTGAAGAACGTGGCCGGCTATTCTACCGAATCGGTCGTGCAGAGCACCTTCATGCACATTCTCAGCCTCGTGGGCAAGCTTCCCTACTACGATGAAAAGGTGAAGTCCGGTAAATATTCGTGGAGCGGCCTCTTTACCGATGTCTCGAACCCTTTTTTCGAACTCTCGGGCAAGACTATGGGCATCATCGGGATGGGGACCATAGGACAGCGTGTGGCTCAGGTGGCGGAGGCATTCGGAATGAAGGTCATATATTACTCCACTTCAGGTACATCGCACTGCCGGGAATATCCGAGTGTGCCGATAGACGAACTTATGTCCTCGTCTGACGTGATTTCAGTACATGCACCTCTGAATGAACGCACTGAGGGGCTTGTGGGCGCCGCTGAAATCGGGCGGATGAAACCGCGGGCCGTCATCGTGAATATGGGACGCGGCGGAATCGTCGACGAACAGGCTCTGGCAGAAGCCATAGATGCGGGGAAAATCGGCGGGGCGGCTCTCGACGTGTATTCGCGCGAGCCTCTTGCCGTGGCCAATCCGATATCGAAGGTCCGTCATCAGGAGCGTCTTTCCCTGACGCCGCATACGGCCTGGGCGTCGGTCGAAGCGAGGGAAAGATTGATTTTGAAAATTGCAGGGAATATCAGGGAGTTATAGTATCGGCTTACCGGGGTCCTCCCCGCAGGCGGGTCCCCTCCCTCTTCGGGAGCCAAGGCCCCGGTAAGCCGATACTATAACTCGATGCACATTTTAAAAATCAATGGGTAATAATAAAGGATGTGTATCTTTGAAAAGTCTATGGTAATAAAAATGTGTATCTTTAAAAATATATGATAATTAAGAATCTGTATCTATAGGATCTATGACGGTAAAGGAAGTGTATGGAAAAAGTCCGCGGTGGGGAAAAGATGCATTCATTGCGGAGAATGCCGTGCTGACGGGAGATGTGACGATAGGTGATGACTGCAGCGTGTGGTACGGGGCGGTGCTGCGGGGAGATTCGGGCAGCATAGTTCTGGGTGATCGGGTGAATGTACAGGACGGTGCGGTGATTCATTCCACTGCCGGCCGCTCGTCGGTAAAGATAGGCAATGACGTGACCATAGGTCACAATGCCATAGTCCATGGCGCCGAGATCGGCGACAATGTCCTTGTCGGCATGGGAGCCGTGGTCCTGGACAATGCCGTGGTGCCGGAAGGCACTCTCATTGCCGCGGGAGCGGTAGTTCTGGAAAATTCGGTTCTCGAACCGGGGATTTATGCCGGAGTGCCTGCGAAAAAGGTGAAGGACGGTTCGGCGCAGATGACGGCATTGCTGCACGGAAGTGCGGAAGAATATGTGAAAACCAAGGAAAATTACAGGTAAATGGTTCTGGCTATAATATGTGCTGCGGTCGTGGCGGCTGCGGTTTCGGCTTTTGCGGTCTATGCCGCCGGTCGTTCAAAACTCAGATTTTCACAGGAAAGATTGGCTGAAAAGGATGCGGAACTGGCTGCGAAGTCCGCTGAACTGACGGGCAAGGATGCTGAAATCAGGATGTTGCAGACCCGTCTGGAAACCGAGGCGGATGCCCATCGCAGGATAGAGGCTGAAATCCGTCAGTCGGGGGAGAAGGCTCTGGAGGAGGTGAAAAAGACACATGATGCAGCGCTTTCAAAGCAGATAGAGGCGCTCAAGGCCGAGATGAAGGCGGAAACGGATGAACTGTTGCGCAAGAGGGAGGAAGAACTGAACAAAAAGGCGCATGAAACATTTACGACGATTACGGGTGGTCTCGAAAAGGACATAAAGAGCATGAAAGAGGCTTTCGAGTCGAACAGGAAGACGCAGACGGAGACTTCTTCGGCTATGAAGGAGAGTCTGGCCAGCGCCATAAAAAGTCTTGAGGAAAATACCAGGTCCATCGGAAGCAAGGCCGACAATCTGGCCGATGCGCTCCGCGGACAGAACAAGATGCAGGGCTGCTGGGGAGAAACCATCCTCCAGAAACTGTTCGATAACGAGGGCTTCATCGAGGGAATCAACTATGACAGCGAGGTCACGCTGCGCGACAGCCGCGGCAACGCTATTCTGAACGAAGACAGCGGCGCCAGGATGCGTCCGGACTATATCGTGCATTTCCCGGACAACAACGATGTGGTGATAGATTCCAAGGTGTCGCTTTCCGCATTCATGGATTATAACCAGGCTCCGGACGAGGCCGCGCGGAAGGATGCCGCCCAGAGGAATCTGGCTTCGATAAAGGAGCAGGTGCGCAGGCTGTCCGGAAAGAATTATTCCGCATATCTGGCTCCCGGTCACAGGATGCTCGACTATACGGTGATGTTCATCCCGGTCTATTCGGCCCTGCAGCTCGCATATAACGAGGACCAGAACGTTTGGCGCGATGCTTTCGCGAAAAATGTCCTGATAACCACGGAGGAGACTCTGATGCCGTTTCTCAGGATGATTACCATCGCCTGGAGGAATACGGAGCAGGTCCGCAACCAGGAGAAAATCATCGACGGGGCTACTAAGATGATAGAGCGCGTGGCGGAACTGGTTAAGAGTTTCGAGGTCCTGGGCAAGAAACTGTGTGATGCCCAGGATGCGTACGACAAGTGCAACGCGAAACTGAAGGATTCCGGACGGAGCATCGTCAAGTCGGCCAAGGACGTGGCGAAACTCGGTGTTCCTGTGAGCCGTGAGAAGTCCCTTGACGATGTAGAGCTGATTGCATAACAACCCCGGCGGCAGTCATTTTTTCGGGCACGGGAAAGACCGTGCCCGCGGCTATTCGTGCGCTGCGGCGAAAGCCTCCATTTCCTCTATGCTGTTGAAGAAGCCGAACCAGTATATTCTGGCAGCGATAGGCTCTTTCAGATAATTCTTGCCATCCCCATCCTGTGCTATGACGTTGTTCCCCTCTGCGTCCTGGTATGTCATAGCACTGATTATGGCCGTATTCTTTTCTGTACGCGGAGTGGCCCCGACAGTGGATTCGTAATAGTTGCTATTGCCGTTGAAGCTCCATATCCCGAGCAAATCGTAATACCTGATATATGTGTGGTCTCCGCAGTCGATTTCGCCGGAATATGTTATTTTCGAGATTCGTCCGGTAGCTTCCATCATATACTGCCCCTGCCACATCTGGTTGCATATTCTCAGGTCGGTGTTGATTCCAGTAAGCTTTTCCGTGTCGATATTGTTCCCGACAGGAGAGTAGCCGTATCCCGGATTGTATATGACATAAGGAATGTCTGACTTGAAGGCTGCATACCGGGCGTTCCCCACATTCAAGGGCTCTACCGTGTAGTTTATGTTTATTCTGGTCTGGGTCTCACTGTTGGCTACGAAGCCTATGGAAGCATAGTTTTCAGCGAGAGTGACAGGTGTGTTGTTTCCGCTCTTCAGATTCCCTTCCCCGTCATTTGCTGTGCCGTAGACGTATTTGTAAGTCGATTCCGTCTCGATGGTCGCCTTGTCGAATCCGAGTACCGGCATTTTCTGTACATTGCCTGACGAGAATGACAGAGCTGTAAGTTTCCTCCTGTAGTATTTGTAGTCTTCTACCAGGCTTCCGTCCGGGGCATCGGCAGTGATTTCCAAGGTAGCGATTTTGTCTTCCGTCGGAACGGCGAAGAAAATATTCACAGGGTCATCGGAGAGTTGCAGCGGCTCATCGAACGACAGGGTATAGGTCGGTTCGAGTTCGATATCTCCGGCACCGCCCCAGAGTGCGGGAATGTCGGTCAGATACAGGGCTGCGGATTTCACCGCGATATCCCCCGTGAGCGGATAGCAGAGCAGGGTAGAGCCTTCCGCCCGGAATACGATGTTTCCTTCGGAGGCCGTTCCCTTGAGAATGAGTGGAAGTTTCTCATGGTGTTGCTCGGCAGGGATGGCAAGCCCTTCAGCGGTGTAATATTCTCCAGGATACCAGGCTTCGGAAGGTGTTTCATCTATAGGCAGGGTATCGGAAGATATGGTGGCCGACCCGTCGGAAGCCACTGCGCTGACCGTGGCATCGTATGCAGTCGAGCCGTAGACGAGTTTTACCTGATCTCCGGCACTCCAGATCAGTGGCAGAGTGTTTTCCCCGAATTCTCCGGCCGTCACTTTTGTAGAAGCATTGTCGATGGAGGCAGTAAATTCCACGTGTCCGAGTACGGGGGCTTCCGGAGAGTTTTCTTCCTTGCTGCAGGATACGAGACTTATGGCGGCGATGATTCCGCAGGTTATGGCGAGGTGATTTTTCATAATCGTAAAAGCATTTTCGATGGTTGGATTTTCATAAGTTTTCTTAATTCCAGTCCTCTATCGGATCATAGTACAGATCTTCGATACCGTTTCCGGCCAGAGATGTTGCGACCGAATGGTCGAGACGGACTTCCATTTCTTCCAAAGAAGGAGACAGATAGTTCACTTCCTTCAGGTTATCTGATTTCGCGTTCATAGTGAGTTATTTTGGTTGATACAATTCCAGTTTGCCGACGGTACGGACTTTTGTGACGCTGCCGTGCCATTCGTCCGGACTATTCAATGGACATCGTTCCAGTCATCCGAGCGGAAAGAGGAGACAGGCAGGCCGTTGGCACCGAAAAGGCTTCCGGTGATGAAACCCTTGAATGCATACCTGACAGCCACCGGCTCGGCAACCTCGTCCGAGGAGACTTCTATGGTGTTGTTTCTGGCGATTTTCGCTTCGGCCGGGTGGAATACCCTGTCTGCACCTGCCAATTCGAAACCTGTCGGCTGATTCCCGTAGGCATCGAAACCCATGCCGAGCCTGTCGAAAGAGATTATGGCCTTTCCGTCACGGAATTCCGTTTCCCTGTATACCGGAGCCGTACAGGGCAGTTCCGGGAACCCGTAGTTCTTCGCCAGGGCTATGTATGCGAGCCGTTCGCCGGCGGCCTTCTTGTTGCGCGGATGTATGCAGTTCTTCTCGCCGCAGTCCATCAGGACAGCCAGTCCCGTGTCGGGAACCGTTTCGGAAATTATCAGCTGGGCCTCGCGCAGGAAAGCGTTTCCGGCTCTTTCACTGTCTCTGAAAGGAGCTATCTGGCACAAGTATATCGGCATTTTGTCCATGTCCCAGTATTCCTCCCAGCTTTCTTTCATTATGCGGAACAGCTCTACATACTGCTCAGGCCTGCCGACGTTCGCTTCTCCCTGATACCATATCGCGCCCTTGACGGCGTAGCCTGCAACAGGATTCAGCATGCCGTTGAACAGGAAGACAGGAAGAGTGTGCGGTTTACTGTCTTTTCCCGGCACTTTATCGTACAGTTCCAGGTCCGTGCGGCCTTCGAGTTTTTCCCGCGGGATCCAGGCTTCGATGGTGGAGCCTCCGTAGCTGCTGTGGATGATACCGACAGGTATTCCGAGCACTTTCTGCAGCATGCGTGCGAAATAGTAGCCGGTGGCGGTGAATCCGGACGTGGTGTTCGGACCTGCGGCTTCCCAGCTGCCGGTGCAGAAGTCCTGAGGAGTGTCAGCCATAGTCTTGCGTACAGTGAAGCATCGGAGAAAATCATTGGATGACAGGGCTATATCCCTGGTGCTTCCTTCGACTGGCTGCGAGCCGAAGCCTTTCATAGGCATTTCCATGTTGGACTGCCCGGTACAGAGCCAGACTTCACCTACGAGCACATCTGTGAATGTCCTTGATTTTTTCCCGGAGCTGATTTTCAGAGTATGTTTTTCAAGTGATGCCGCAGGGGTACGGACGGCTACTTTTCATACGCTGTCCTTTCCCGCTGCTGTCTTGCATTCCACTCCGTCCCAGCTGCCTGTAACAATTACTTCCGTGCCGGGCTTTGCATGCCCCCACACGGGAGCGGCTGAAGACTGTTGCAATACCATTCCATCAGTGAATACCGAAGCTATCCTGACCTGGGCGCAGAGGATAGACGTGAACATTGACAGGCATCCTGCGAGCAGGACTGCCGAAAAAACTTTTTTCATGCTACAGTGTTATTTATGTGATCTTGTCGTTTTATCGTTTTATTCTGTTTTTTACAAAGGTAGTCCGACAGGAAATGAACATTTGCGACAAATGTCTCGTTCTCCGGTAATATAGTCTCCGTGCAGGACCGGACAGATGCCCCACGCCATACTCAATGACGCGAAAAACGCTCTTTTGACACGATAGTTCCCGATGTTGAGATGAATTTACCATACTAATTCTCCGATATCAGTGAATTTTGTACAAGGTAAAACCACATACTTTGCGACACTATGAAATATTATCTTGCAGTCGCTTCGGCGATTCTGTTCTGTAGCCTTTCATCGGCACAGATCCCTTTCGACGGTCAGGACAACTATTATACTCCGCCTCTCGGATACGGGGCGAAAGTGTATGAGAATCCTCTTATAACTTCCATAGCCCGTGAGCCATACTCTGCTACATCGATTTCGTTCCCTACCCGGGAGCAGGCTTTAGATGTCAGAGTGGAGAAATCCGACAGGTACCTTTCACTGGATGGTGAGTGGGATTTCTTCTTCTCGGAAGAATGGATAGAGGAAGACATTCCGGAATGGCTGGACGGAAAGAAGTGGGACAGGATAGAAGTCCCGTCTACCTGGGAGGCTCTCGGTTACGGAGAACAGGTATACTGTGGCGGCGGATATGAATTCGCTCCGGTAAATCCTCCTTTCGTTCCGAGAAAGGATAACAATATCGGTTATTACCGCAGGACATTCACTCTGCCGGACTGTTGGCGGCAGTCTGCGGTTCTGCTGCATTTCAAAGGCATACGTGGTGCGCATTTCGTTTTCATAAACGGTGAGAATATCGGCTATAACGAGGATGGCGCACTCCCTTCGGTCTTCAATATTTCTGATTATCTGCGTTCTGGAGAAAATGAAATCATCGTCAAGGTTCTCAGATGGAGTGACGGTTCCTATCTGGAAGATCAGGATCATTGGAGGTTCCATGGCATATACAGAGGCGTATATCTGGAGACAAGACCTGAGATTTTCATCAGGGATTTTGCTGTCGAGACGGTGCTTGACGAGCAATATGAAAATGCCGTCCTGAAAATCCGCCCTGTCATAGCCTCGGACGTAAAGACAGATGCCGCAGGATTCGGAATAAAAGCCTTCCTTCATGATTCGGAAGGCAATGTCGTGGCTGAGTATTCCGACAATGCGCTTAAATACGCTTCCGAAAAGTACCAGTATAACTATTTCTTGGGCAAATATATCGAAATGCCGGTATCTTCACCGAAACTGTGGAGCGCCGAAACACCGAATCTTTATACTCTGGTTCTGGAACTTTATGATGAAGGGAAACTATTGGAAGCACGAAGCTGTATGGTGGGCTTCCGTAAAGTGGAATTCGCACCTGACGGAAGGCTTTTCGTAAACGGGAAGGAAGAGCACGTAAAGGGCGTGAACAAGCACGAACACAATCCGTGGACAGGAAAGACTGTAACGGAAGAGCATATGCGGAGGGATATCGAACTGATGAAACAGCACAATTTCAACTCGGTCCGCACTTCACATTACCCGAATGATCCTCTGTTCTATCTGCTGTGCGACCAGTACGGACTTTACGTGATGGACGAGGCCAATGTGGAGACGTGCGGAGCGGATGCCGAACTTTCGAACAATCCTGTATGGCTGTTTTCGCAGCTTGAACGGGTCTCCGGTATGGTCCAAAGGGACAAGAACCATCCGTCTGTCATTTTCTGGTCTCTCGGGAACGAGTCAGGCTTCGGTCCCAACCACAGCGCCCGTGCAGCCTGGGTAAAGGATACTGACCCGACGAGATTCATACATTTCGAGGCATATCTTGCCAACGGCGGGTCCAAACAGTATGGCTATGGCAAGGATTTTATGCTGGCAAACAGACCCGAACACAATCCGAAAGAGCCTGCGCAGGTGGATATGATAAGTACAATGTATCCTTCCGTGGATGATGTCATAGAACTTGCCACCCAGGATTTCGAGGACCGTCCGGTAGTTATGTGCGAATATGCCCACGCCAAAGGCAATTCCGTAGGAAATTTCAGGGAATACTGGGATGCCATCAAAAAATATCCGCGTCTGATCGGTGGCTATATATGGGACTGGAAAGACCAGAGTATGGCCAGGAAGGACAGGGACGGGAATGAATATTTTACTGCGCTGACAGCTACGAACGGGCTGCTGTGGGCAGACCAGAAATCCAAGCCGTCCATACTGGAGTGCAAGAATATACAGCAGTATATCAATTTCGGTTTTGACATCGCTGATAATAGTCTGAGCATATACAATGAATACAATTATCTGGATCTCGACGGCTTCAGCTTTCACTGGAAAATGCTTGCGGACGGGTATGAAATCGCATCCGGTGATTTGGAACGGCTCACCTGCGCTCCGGGGGATACGGTGAAAGTCATCCTGCCGCTGCCGGAGATACCGTCGAAGGATGTTTATCTGCAGGTTTCCGCACGTCTTGGAGACGCTACCCTTTGGGCTGACGCCGGTTTCGAAGTGGCATTTGAAGAATTTTGTCTGAACGAGGCGGCTGTCGCTCCGCCGTTTGCAGATATGGACAAGACAACAGGAAGGACGCTTGCATTGTCCGAAGACGGGAAGAACATCAGGGTGTCAGGGAAAAATTTTGAGATAGTTTTCGACGGGAAAACAGGCGATATGCTCTCCTGGATTTATGCAGGGAAGAAGCTGCTTGCCGAATCCGGTTCACCGGAACTGAATCTTTGGCGTGCTCCTCTGAACAACGACGGAGACTATCTTCCAAGGATGCGTCGTCCTATAGTGAAGGAATGGGCTGCCGCAGGGCTTGATTCGCTGGTCCGGACTACATACAGCGTGGAGGCGGAAAAGAAAGGACCGAAGGCGGAAATCACAGTTGTCCGTAGGGCTCAGTCGCCGTCAAAGGACTGTTATATAGACTATACCGAGACTTATGACATTGCCCCGTCAGGGGAAATCGGGATAACCTGTGAACTGACTCCTGTCGGAGAGGAGATAGTGAGTTTTCCGAGGATAGGCTATATGATGACTATAGACGGGAGTTTCGACAGGATTGAATGGTACGGCTACGGCCCTGAAGAAGCTTATGTCGACAGGCACGATGGGGTGTTGACAGGGATTTACGGCAGTACTGTGGATGAGGCGTTCGTGAACTATGTATATCCTCAGGACAACGGGAACAAACACTCCTGCCGCTGGTTCTGTGTAGAGGGAGATTCTTTCGGAATCGGGGTTTTCTCTCCTGACGGGAAATTCGACTCAAGCGTGATGCACTATACTCAGGAGAACCTGTCGAGGGCAGTCGATGTCTCGGAACTCGAACGTATCGATGATGTCGTATGGAAGGTGGATAAGGCCATATATCCTATTGGAAACAGAAGCTGCGGGCCTCCGCCGCTGGAGAAATACATCCTCTATGCCGAACCTTGCACCATAAGATTCACTTTCGTCCCTTACAGAATATCCATTGACGGGACAGCAGGCAAACACAGGTAAAAGAGAACATATACACTATAGACTTACCATTAATTAACACACTGAACTATGCTAATCAACACAGGAAAGTTTTTGCTGGCCTTTGTCCTGGCATTCCTGACAGCCCTTTCCGCCTCCGCGCAGAACATCGTGGTGTCCGGAACTGTCACGGATGAGAACGGGCAGCCGGTCGAGGGAGCTACCGTCTATGACAAGAAAGACCTCAGAAACGGTACTTCGACGGATGCGGACGGTTTCTTCAGACTGTCTGTGAAGAAAAACAGCATTCTGACAGTCTCCTGTATCGGTTACAAGGACTACGCTTATCAGGTGACCGGACAGCAGACCATAGAGGTGGTGCTCGAATCCGATAATTCCTATCTGGATGAAGCAGTGGTGATAGGTTACGGTTCCGTCACCAAAAGAGATCTTACCGGAGCGGTCGGCAGGGCCAATATCGATGCCATACAGACTACGAATGCCGTGAACTTGTCCGACGGCCTGGGAGGTCGTATTGCCGGGCTGAATATCATCACTCCTGACGGTGCGCCGGGAGCTGAGGCTTCCGTGTACATCAGAAGCGGTGGATTTTCCCAGGATGAATCGCCTCTTTTCATCATTGACGGCTTCCCGATAGAGAACTTCAGCCTGAATACGCTCGACCCTCAGAGTATCGAGTCAATCGATGTGCTGAAAGACGCTTCCTCGATCGCCATCTACGGTTCGAGGGGTGCCAACGGTGTGGTAATAATCAACACCAAACAGGCCGATTCCGACCAGCTACGTGTCAGCTACAATTTCAATGTCAGCGTTTCTATGAGACCTGATTTCATCGAGATGATGTCTCCATACGACTACGTGAAGCTCCAGCTGGATCTGGAAGCCCTTGAGGAAAACAGGACCTATATAAAGAACCGCTATCTCGGTGAACCGGACGAGTCCGGCGTCAGGCCGCGCACCCTTGACTGGTACAAGAATGAAAAGGGTATAGACTGGCAGAAGGAAGTCACGCAGAACGCCATATCGCACAATCACAACCTGACCCTCAGCGGAGGGACCAGAGGTCTGAGATACAGTGTGAATCTCGGCTATACCGACCAGAACGGTCTGGTCAGGAATACAGGTATGGAACGCTACACGGCGAAGGCCACCATATCTCAGGATATAGCCAAATGGCTGAAAGTTACGCTGATGGCAAACTACGTATCTACCATTACCGACAGCAATACCGCTTTCAACCAGGCACGCCAGTTCTTTCCTACTACAGGCTTTCTCGATGTGGACAGTTTCATAGAGGAGATGGAGCAGATGCTTGCGGAAGGTACCCTGACTGAATCCGGGATAGACTACGGCTCTCTGATCACCCCTGTCCAGCAGGTGGAGAACGAGTATGACAAGAGATACCAGAACCGGGCTATGATAAGCGGAAAATTCGATTTCAAGTTCGCGAAACATTTCACTTTCACCCCGTCTGTCGCCTACAACAGCACGAATACCCGTCGTGACCAGTTCTACAACAGCCGGACGCGCCAGGGTATGATATTCACAAGGGCGAACGGCACTATGGTCAATGCGAAGGGAATCAATGCCACCCGCAAGATCGACGATGTATACAGCATACTGAATGAAAACATTCTCAGGTACAACAACACTTTCAACAAAATCCACAAGATAGACGCTATGGTAGGTTTCACCTATCAGTACAGCGAATGGAATCCGTACAGCTTCAGTGTCTCCAACATACCTGAAGCGTTCGAACATCTGAAACTTGACCGGCTTGATCTTGGAGCGCCATACGGTAAAATCACTTCCCAGAAATCGGCCAACCAGCTCGTATCATTCCTCGCAAGGGTGAATTATACTCTTAAAGACAGGTATCTGTTCACGGCGTCCATCCGAAACGACGGCTCTTCCAAGTTTGCCAAAGGACATCAGTGGGGTATCTTCCCGTCAGGAGCCTTTGCCTGGAGATTTTCTGATGAACCTTTTATGAGGTGGAGCAAGCCGGCTCTGAACGATGCCAAGCTGAGAGTTTCATACGGCTCCGTAGGAAACAACAGGAACGTGATGGACTATGCCTATGCCATCGAATTCAATGCCGGAGACAACCTGTACGAGTATCCGACTGATCCTGCTTCTTCGGAAACCGGCTATGGAGTGGTGCCGTTCTTCTATGCCAACGAGGAACTTACCTGGGAAAAGACCCACGAACTGAATGTCGGACTCGACCTTTCCTTTTTCAGAGACAGGCTCTACATATCTATGGACGGATATATGAGGAATGTCTATGATATGCTGATCCCGAGAGCGCTGCCTTACTATATGGGATATATGAACGGGGCGAATACCAGAGTAGAGAATGCCGGCAGTATGCAGATACGCGGCCTGGAACTTTCGCTTAACAGCGTAAACATAAAGAGGCGTCGTTTCATATGGTCCACCGAGTTTACTCTGAGCTACGTAAAGAGCCGTATAATGGAATTCTACCGCGGGTCGGACACGATGAGCTACATTTATTCGAATTTCAGTCCCAACCAGATATGGCTGGCACAGGCAGGAGCTTCCTCCTCCCAGTTCTACGGCTTCGTATTTGACGGCCTGTACCAGATGGAGGATTTCGATACGGATGCACACGGGAACTATATACTCAAACCTGGAATACCCGGGTTCAAGACTATGACAGGAGGGTATATGCTCCAGCCGGGTGATCCGAAATACCGCGACCTGAACGATGACGGGGTCATAGACGACAATGACAGGACCATACTCGGTTCCCCGCTTCCTGTATTGACCGGAGGCCTTTCCAATACTTTCAGCTATGGGAACTGGGCGTTGAACATATTCTTTCAGTACAGCGTGGGCAACAAGATCATAAACTTCAACAAGGCTGTCTACGAGACGACCGGAAGCTACAGCCGGTATACGAACCAGTATGCTTCGTTCAAGGATTACTGGACACCTGAAAATACTGATACGGACATCCCCCGCCTTATCCGCCCGAATGCGAAGGGCGACGTAGGAAACACTCAGTATGCGCGTCTGTCCACCAGAATCATAGAAGACGGTTCCTTCCTGAGACTGAAGAACGTTACGCTTACCTACCGCTTTCCTTCCAAGCTTCTGAGAAAGGCCAGAATAAGCGGACTTTCCCTGAATCTGTCGGCACAGAATCTTTTCGTCCTTACAAAATATACGGGGCAGGATCCGGAGGTGAATTCTTTCTATGGAGCAGGAAATGCCGCGAATACGAAAGGTCTTGGCTACAATGCCATAACCAATTCTTCGCCATATACATCACTGTCGGCCGGACTGGACAATTCCCAGTATCCCCGCGCCATAGTGGTAAGTTTCGGAGCAAACATCACTTTTTAAACAGGAGACCGATATGAAAAATATTATACTCAAATCAGCGGTGCTGTCCCTGATATTATCAATGGCATCCTGCAATTCAATATGGGATCTGAATCTGGAACCGGGAAAACCTGTCTATGACGGAGAGGGGATGGAAGGTACCATAAAGGGAACCCTGACCGCAGCCTACAGTATGCTTCTTTATTCTGAAGTGATGGGAGAATATTACTGGGGCTGGATAGGCGGGATGGACACTGACGAATCCTTCCGCTACAACGTAGTGACAAACAATACCATACTGAACGCCCACAATATCGTGCCTTCGACTAAGGGGGTCAGGGAGTTCTGGAAAAACCTGTACAAGATCAACGAATTCTGCAACACTGCCATAATGATGAGCAAGACCTGCACCGATATGACAAAAGAGGAACTGGACGATATCTGCGGGCAGGCTATGGTGCTGAAGGCTTTCAGTCATTTTACTCTGGCAGTGAATTACGGCCCTGTACCCATCAAGGATGTTTCATCCTATGATATGGGGCTGGACACGGCTCTCGAACGTTCTCCGGTAAAGGATGTCTGCCAGTATGCGCTGGATTTGTGCCGCGATGCCATCCCTATGCTGAAATCCATCGACCAGGTAGGTTCGAGCGGACAGATTACCAAATCCGCGGCCGAGGCGTTGTCTTACAGGATAGCACTTTATATGGCATCTCATCCGGATATACAGGATACCGAAAAATACAACGATGTCATCCGCTGGGCTGACGAATTCATAGCCAACGGTCCGAACAGACTGAATACCAAGCCACTGGTAATCGGAGAAGAGACACTTCCTGCATATGCACGCCTCTTCGTGAACAATATGCGCAGCGACGCTACCTGGAACGGAGACAATCCGGAGGGAATCTGGTCGATAATGTTTTTCGTCAAATCCGTCCAGAGCGGACAGTATCAGGGCGGAAGATACAAGACTGCTATGCGGCTCGGGCGCCAGATGGGCGTGCCTTGTCCGGACCAGTCGGGAAGCTCCACCATCGGCTACGCCGACCTGACATACAGGGCGCTGAACAATCTGTATGACAAGTACGTGCCTTCTGAAGGAAATCCTTATCCGACAGGCGACCTGAGACGCGACTGGAACATACCGACATTCTGCTACAAGAACCGCATAGGGGATGCGATGGCGGACGGGTACACGCCTGAGACAAGATATCCGTATTTCAAAGTCTGTATGCCGGATGGCATCACCTGTGACGAGGAAGCCGTATTCCTTCCTGTATTCGACCGAGAGAACAACTGGACTGTGGCTACAGGCAATGTGAAGGATGTCATCCTCGACTATGGCGGCAGCGGCTATACGAATGCCGATGGTGAAACTACCTTTACCGTCACGATCCCCAGGACTTCGAGACCGACGACAATGGCGCAGTTCAACAGTGCTGCAGGCGGAATTGTCGGTTACAGACAGGGTGCCAGCCTCGATGCGGAAACCGGTCTGCAGAGAATCAACGCCAGCAATCAGAATGACGGTCTGACCATAGACATTGAAGACGGGAAAGTGGTGTCGGTCATCAGACTGAACCCGAACGCCGCCAATCTCGGAACCGGATTTTCAACGGTGACCGAGCGCGGAATAGGCAAATGGAGAAGGGAATACGAGGAGAATCTGCCTCCGGTCAGGGAGCGCGACATAACGGCCTGCCATTTTCCTGTCCTTCGTTTTGCGGACGTCCTGCTGATGGCTGCGGAGGCGCATCTGATGGGAAGCCAGGGAGATAGGGCCAAAGGTCTCGAATACCTTAACCAGGTGCGCAGGAGAGCGTATGGAGTGGATATTGACACGAAGAATCCGGATGTGGATTTCTCGGACTATACTCTCGAAACCATTATGGATGAGCGTTCACGCGAACTTTGTTTCGAGGGAGTAAGGAGAACAGATCTCATAAGATGGAATGCCTATACGGGGTCATACGATGCCATAAACAAAGTGATTTCAGGCAATCCGAGCAATTCCTTCATAACCTATCCTATCGAAAGGCTGGGAGAAAACTACGAGAAATACAGTATACTGCCTATTCCTTCGGATGAAATGGGACTTGCCGCAAATACCTTCTACCAGAATCCCGGATGGTAATCGCCGGAATAAATCAGTTACAAGGACGATAAAACCAGACTATATGAAATCATTAAAGACAATATTGATAGCAGTTCCGGTCTTTCTCCTGCAGACAGCCTGCAGCGAGAAATTCAATATAGACAGGCCTTCTCCCGTAAACCTTTCGATTACTCTCGAAGATCCGTTGCGTTATGACGGGCAGACCGATACCTACATCGTTCGCAGGGAGCAGCCGGTGTCTTTCGTTTTCAATGGCGACAGGGTGGACAATATCCTGTTCTACTCGGGCGAACTCGGGTACGAATACCGTTACAGGCACCGCGAAATCGCGGATGAAGATGCTGTCATCACTCCAGTGATAAGTTTTTCAACTGCGCTGGTAAATCCTGACGCTAATGTAGGTACGGATTTCAGGCTTCTGACATCGCATAATCTTGGCGGATATACGGATGAGGCTGTTATGTCGGCTGACTGGGAAGAGGCTGGAGATACAGACATCCGCGACGGAGACAAGACAACTGCCGAGATCACGCAATACTGGTCCCCTGTATCTGGAATCTCCGATGCCGCTCCGTCTGGAGAGGATTACAGCGGATATCTTGGCCGGGAGTATGTAAATTACGCCATTGTCGCACGCAGTGATGAGGCTGAATATAACAGGTTGAGACTAAGCTCTTTTGTTGTTTCCAATGAAGAGATGCGGGATTACAGCTATACTCTCGACGGAGTAGAAGTGGATGCCAGACGTACCAGGACTTCGAGAATATTCAATGCACTTTCTTTCTACGGAGACAATTTTGCCGTGGTGAATGACCCTACGGCGGCCTGCTTTGCCCTGTATATCCCGGAAGAAACTACTGTAAGCGGAGTTTCCGGTCCAGTTCCTAACTCCGGCATCTATGCCTGGAATCTGGCTGAAATGGGACTGAAATACGGGGAAGGTTCCGGTTATCCGTGGGTGAAGACGAACTGTCTCGGACAGACAATACGGTGTACTTACAATACCGAGGTATTCGAACCCGCAGACCTTCCGATGCCGGACGGAACGGTGCTTGCGACACCTTCAGATGCTATGAAAAAGCAGCCTGCAGAGTCCTGGGCCATATCCAGAAGACATCATGTCCGTCAGGTGGAACAGGATGAGGTCTCGGCCTACATCAAGATAAAATCCATGAGCATGGTATGGAATTTCAGCTACAGTTTTGCTGAAAAGGGAAAATATAAGGCTACTTTCGCGGTGAATAACCAGAACAGGAACGAGGGGTATGAAAACGTATATGAATTCAATATTATCGTAGTAGACTGAATGCCAGTGAAGAAGCTCATAACCGCAGTGCTGTTTTCTGCCGCATGCCTGACCGGCGTGCATGCCGGGAACACATTTTCCATCGGAGACGGACTGTCCAACGGTTCCGTGAAGGCTATCGTGCAGGATACTTGCGGATATATATGGCTGGGTACCAGAAACGGTCTCAACAGATTCGACGGATACGAGTTCAAGAATTACAGTTACGTAGTCGAAGGGAACAGCCGCAAGAACGACATAGTCAGCATCTGCCCCGGAAAGGACGACGTGCTGTGGATCGGGACGTTCGACGGAGTGATGCTTTTCGACCCGTATTCGGATACTTTCATATCTCCGGAGACCGTTTTCGACGGGGAACTTCCCGAAGGTGTGGTCGTCGGCGTATATGTTTCGGAGAAAAACGGCACCTGGGTAGCCACGAAAAAGGGCCTTTACCGTTTTTCAGGAAGAGACTGCGCGTATATATCAGAGTTTGCCGGCAAGAATATAAATTCCATGGGCTGGTGCGGGGACAACAACATCATAGTCGATGTAGTCGGGGAAGGACTTTACACTGTCAATATCGCCGACCTGTCCTGCAACAGTGTCTCTGGAAACGGCTATTCCCATAGAGAACCGGTAGTCTGTATGCTTTTCGACGGGGATGCGGCTACCTGGCTCTTCGTAGAGGCCGACCATATCCTCAGATACGACAGGATGTCAGGCAGGATATCGAAAGTGGACCTGCAGCTTTCAGGTATATGGTGGACAGGCGTGAACCAGGTGCATTCTGCCCTGCAGACAGGTGATAACACCATTCTGCTGGCTACGGATACGGGCCTTCTCGAATTCGATACGGACAGAAGCACGGTTTCGGACTACCGTCCGGCGACAGGAAACATACCGTTTCCGGAATCCGACAGGATAATGTCGCTTTTCATAGACAGGAACGGTTCCCTGTGGATAGGAACTTTCGAAGACGGAGCAGCGTTCTACAATCCGAGACTGTATTCCTTTTCCGTCACGGATCTGGGGCATACCAGGAATGAAAGGATGGTATCGGAAATAGTCGAGGCCGGAGACTGTCTCGTATTCGCAAGCCACTCCGTCATTTCGGTATTGAATACCAGGACGCAGGCAGTGGAGAACATAGACGTGAAGACGATAACAGGAAACAGTCATGCTGAAATCTATGCCATGGCAGGTTCCGGCAGCTACGATGTCCTGATATATGTACTGAACGTGGGGACGTTCAGTCTGGACATTTCTGACATGACTGTCAGCAAGGTTTCCCTGAATCTTTCCCCATCGGACCAGATCAGGGAAATGTGCGAAGATGCCGACGGAAATATCTGGATAGCCGCCGACGAACTCGGCATATATGACTGCAGGAACGGGGAAATCCGTACTGAACTCACTACGAACGAGAGCGGGATAACCAGATATATGCTTACACAGTCCATATTCAGGGAAAAGAACGGGTGTATGCTCGTGGGTACGAGAAACAACGGCATCTGGAGGTATCCGTATCTGAAAGGAGACAATGGACGTTATTCCGATGCTGTAAGGCTTCCTGTTTCAGGGATGCCCGAAGATGCGAACGTAACCGAGATATTCGAGGACAGCCGGGGGAACATATGGATGGGAACCTACAATTCCGGGCTTTACGTATGCGGAGTGGATGGAGGCGACTGTCTGCATTTTACGGTGGACGAAGGCCTTCCGAACAATACTGTCTGCGGCATCGTGGAGGACAGGTCCGGCAGGCTCTGGATTTCCACCCTGACAGGCATCGCGATGATAGACGCGGGAAGCCGGTCTGTGGTCCCGTTCGGACAGATAAACGGCTATCCTATGTCTGAAAATTCGCAGGGTGTCATCCATGCCGCTTCGGACGGCAGGATATATGTCGGCGGTACAGCCGGGGTGGTGGCGATGTATCCTGACGAACTGCTTTCGTTCGGAAACGGGGAAGACAGGGTGAGAATTTCGTCCATTGCCTCCATATTGAACAGGGGAGACGAGGATTTCGAGATTTTCGACTGTCCGGCTCTGTTGGAAAATGTCAGGTTTTCCCACGAAAACACCTCGCTTCAGATCAAGGTCTCGTCGCTGGATTACGTCTTCCAGCCTGCCATACACTATGCTTACAGGCTAAAGGGCGGGGACCAGTGGAATGTCAGCGAGAAGAATACCATACTCCTGTCGAATCTCAGGTACGGAAAACATGTCCTGCAGTTCAGGCTTTCAGATGAATACGGCCGTTGGAGCCCGCATATTACGGAGCAGACCGTAGTCATTTCCCCTCCATGGTACTTGACGTCTGTCATGAAAGTCTTTTATGTGCTTGTCATCGTCGCAGTGCTGTATATGCTCTTCAAGTTTCTCAGCGACAAAAGGTCCATGAAATACCACAAGATAATCGACGAGATGGAAAAGGAGAACATAGAGAAGGCCTACAGGATAAGAATGGAACTTTTCACCCAGTTCTCGCATGAACTCAGGACCCCTTTGACCTTGATTTCCGATCCGGTGGAAGACATCCTCTCCGACAAGTCCCTTCCGGAGAAATTCCGCTACCCTGTACAGCAGATAAGCCGCAATGCGAACAAGATGCTCCTGCTCGTGAACCAGCTTCTCGATTTCCGCAAGATAGAAAGCGGGAATCTGAAACTGAGACTGTCCCGTATCGATTGCAAGTCGTTTTTAGACAGTCAGATAGAAAAATTCGCAGGTTTAGCCTCGAAAAATTCTGTCTCCCTTTCTGTCAGGTACGAGGATGGTATAGACGATTTGTGGGGAGATCAGGACTTGCTGGACAAGGTGATGGACAATCTTCTGTCGAATGCCATCAAGAATTCCGGGAAAGACTCGGAAGTGGAGACAGGAATGTACGCCATACCGGGAAACTTGGTAAGAATATATGTCAGGGATCACGGCATCGGGATAGCCAGGGAAAATCATGAGAAGATATTCGAGCCGTTTTTCCAGGTTTCCCCGGACAGGGGTGCCAAAAGTTTCGGCAGCGGCATCGGCCTGGCTTTGGTAAAATATATCGTGAATCTGCACAAGGGAAGTGTCCGTGTGGAAAGCGAACTGGGAAAAGGCAGCACGTTCATCGTGGAACTGCAGAGAGGCTACAGCCATTTTTCAAACGAAGAAGTCTTTACTGCGCTGAATGAACTTCGGGAGGGGGTGGACGCCCGGCCTAAACCAACGGGCAATAACGCTCCGGAGCAGGAGACATTGCCTTCAGAAGCCTCCAGAGACATCATAATCCTGGTAGCGGAGGACGATGCCGAACTGAGAGAGTATATACGCAAACGGCTCTCCGTGTCATATACCGTGCTTCTGGCCGATGACGGAGTCTCGGCATATGAAACGGCGAAGACGCGGATACCGGATCTGATAGTCAGCGACATAATGATGCCGGGTATGGACGGCATCGAGTTCTGCAGCAAAGTCAAGCAGGATATGGCCACGTCTCATATCCCTGTCATACTTCTTACCGCGAAATCTCAGCAGGAAAGTATCGAGGAGGGCTACAGGGCGCTGGCTGACGACTATGTCCTGAAACCGTTCAGCAGCAAAATCCTTCTCGCCAAGATAGACAGTCTCATAGCCAACAGACGCAGGTTGAAGGCACTTTTTTCAGCCAGTCTCGGCAGCGACGGTTTCCGGTCCGACGAAAATCGGAAAAAGGATCCGTTTATGGAAAAGCTGATAAACATCATAAGGGAGCATATAGACGAACCGGAGCTTTCCGTCGGTTTCCTCTATGAAGAAATGGGAATGAGCCGGGCCCAGTTTTTCAGGAAAGTGAAAGGTATTTCTGATTTGTCGCCGAACAAACTGATAGTCGGCATAAAGATGAATATGGCTGCGGAAATGCTGAGAAAAGGGGACAGGAATATCTCTGAAGTAGCGTACAATACCGGCTATGCCGATCCTTCGTACTTCGCCAAGGTTTTCAAATCCGTGTACAATATGTCCCCGACGGAATATATGGGAAAATACAAAAGCCACAATAACACTGACAAATTATGAAATCTTATTCAAGGACAATGATTCTGGCTGCATTCTCGCTGATGCTCTGTACATCGTTGAATTCCTGCGCCAAGGCTCCGGAAAAGCCTGAAAAGGAGCCGGAGCCGTCGGAATACCCTGACAGGAGCATTTATTCGGACGCCATTTTCAGGATGGACGAGGTACCGGCGGACGAACCGTCTTCCGATATAGCTTTCAGGGAGGCGAGGCTCTCTTCCAGGGTGTCCGAATTCTATGCATCGCTGGACAATGCCATAGCTTCCGGAAACATATCCGGATGGCTTCAGGACTATTATGACGAATATTCTTCGGAAGTCAAGGCCGCGGAGCCGTACACGGTCCTTATCCTCCAGGTAATGGACGAACGGAAATATGCGGATGCCCTGAAACCTTATATAGTAGATATTCTCAGGGAAAACATAACCTTGAATATCGAGACATTCAGGACGGAATCTGAAAAGGACAAGGCTGCCGGGAAGGACGGACGCATACACGACCTGAACACGGTACATCCAGTCAGATATATTCTGGAAAGTGCCTATGGACTGAGACTGCTTGGCGAGTACGATGCGGAATCCGAGGAGGCAGTCAGGAATTTTATCGAGGAGAATATCGAGAATCAGGTGAATTATTATCAGGGGAATTACGGGACTACGGGCTATAACAAGGAAATTTTCGCTATGGACATAGCTTTTTGGGTAAAGATGCTCTACGGAGACGGGTATCCTGTGACGGACAAGAGTTTCGAAAGGATCTGGACCAATGTGACCGAGATTTCATATGATGCGGACAATTCCCCTCATTACGATTCCGGAACAGGGTTCTACCTGATACTGCGCTGGGGCCTTTTCCTGGACAGGATAGAAGAAATGCGCAATTCCATCCATATCCACAGGATAGTAGACAGGATGGCCAGGACGGTCCATACTTCAGGACAATGTATGAAATGGGGAAAGTCTATGGAAAATATCTACTCGTCAGACAGGGAACTGGCTCTGGACGGCGGACGCACCCTGGCCTGGTGTCTTAAAGTGGGGTATCTGCTGTATCAGGACCCGACTTATCTGTACATAGCACGCAAATACGAGGATCTCAGGTACAATTCCCTGAATATAACCAGGTGGAAAGGCATTGTCTGCGATCT
>CALVBH010000070.1 GCA_944325765.1 uncultured Bacteroidales bacterium | reverse complement strand
GACTACGGATCAAAAGGTTACAGGTTTGAATCCTGTTGGGGTCACCAAAAACCCGGCAAACGATTTGCCGGGTTTTTGCATTTCGGCAAAATACAACCTGATTGCCGGAATTAGTTTCTAATTTTGTCTCCGGTCAAAATTTCTAAGATTATGTCGGAGCATTCGGGACACCATCACCAGCACCATATTCCGGAATCCATCAGCGGGATTTTCATATTGTGCATCATACTGAATCTGATTTTCGTGGCCGTAGAAGCGGCCGTCGGCTTTATGTCCAATTCCGTAGGCCTGCTTTCGGATGCCGGGCACAACCTCAGCGACGTATTCAGTCTGCTGATAGCCCTGCTCGCAGTCAGAATGTCTATGATGAAGACAAACCGGAAATTCACCTACGGGTATAAGAAATCCACGGTGCTCGCATCTCTGCTGAACGCCGTAATCCTCCTTGCGGCCGTAGGCGCCATCATCGTCGAAAGCATTTCCAGACTGAACAACCCGCTGCACGTTTCCGGTTCAGCCATATCATGGACGGCCGGAGCCGGAATCCTGATCAACGGGCTGACTGCCTGGCTTCTTATGAGAGACCAGGACAAGGACCTCAACGTAAAGGGAGCCTTCCTGCACATGGCTATGGATACTCTGGTCTCTGCGGGAGTCGTCGTTTCAGGCATTGTCATAAATATGACGGGGATTCAGTGGATCGACCCGGCAGTCAGTCTGTTCATAGCCGCCATTATTCTGGTTTCCACATTCAACATACTGAAACAAAGCATCTTCCTGTCTATGGATGCCGTTCCCGACAGTGTCGATATTGAAAAAATCGAAAAAGGGCTGGCATCGGCAGATGCTGTGAAAGAATGGCATCACATTCATATATGGGCCATCAGTACGACCGAAAACGCAGCTACCGTCCACTTGGTCATCGGCAATCCGGCAGATATGGAAGCGGCAAAAAGACAGGCCCGGGAGATTTTCCGTTCTGCCGGGGTAAACCATTGCACCATCGAATGCGAGACTGCAGGAAACCCATGCAGCGAACACGAATGCCGCTGAGGTACGTCCAAAAAATTTGGCAAATAAGCGTCTAAACGTTATCTTCGCATCGTGTATTGAAACTAAACTAACAGACCTATGTCTATCGTTGTCCGGAAAGTGTCGTCTCCCAAAGAGATGCGCACTTTTATAACTTATGCCACAAAACTGTACAGGAACCACCCTTATTACGTCCCGAATCTCCTTTCGGATGATGCGGCCACTCTCGACAAAAGGAAAAACAGGGCTTTCGATTTCTGCGAAGCGGAATATTTCATAGCATATAAAGACGGTAAAATGGCAGGGAAAGTCGCTGCCATCATCAATCACAAGGCCAACGAAGCCTGGAACGTGCGGCAGGTACGGTTCGGGTGGATAGATTTCATCGAAGACATAGAAGTATTGGAGGAACTGCTGAAGGCAGTTTCCGAATGGGGAAAAGCCAAAGGTATGACAAGCATTGCCGGTCCCCTCGGTTTCACGGATTTCGATCCTGAAGGTATGCTCGTAGAAGGTTTCGACAGGATGGGGACCATGATTACCATCTACAATTACGAATATTATCCTGCATTCTTCGAGAAACTCGGCTACCGGAAAGAGGTGGACTGGCTCGAATATATGATCAGAATCCCTGATGCCCTGCCGGAGCGTTATGTGAAGATGGCTCAGATCGTGAGTGAAAAATACGGGCTGAAAGTCAGGAAGTTGAGCCGGAAAATCATACGCGAGGAAAAATACGGGCAGAAAATGTTCCGTCTCATAAACGAGGCATACAAAGACCTGTACGGCTATTCTGTGCTGACGGAAAAACAGATAGAGCAGTATGTCAGGCAATACCTTACCTTCATCGATCTGGACATGGTCTCTTTCGTGGAAAACGAAGACGGCGAACTCGTGGCCTGCGGGGTCACGATTCCGTCTCTGGCATCAGCCCTGCGGAAAGCCAGGGGAAGACTTTTCCCTTTCGGCTGGTTTTACCTGCTTAAGGCCCTGTTTTTCAGCAAATCCGATATCGTCGACCTGCTTCTCGTGGCAGTCAATCGTGACTACAGGAGCAAAGGCCTGCATGCCATCATTTTCGCAGACCTGATTCCTTCCCTCATCAGGATGGGCTTCAAATATGCTGAAAGCAATCCTGAACTTGAGACCAACCAGAGAGTCCAGACACTCTGGGGTCCGTTCGAAAGCCAGATTCACAAACGCAGACGTATCTATACAAAAGAACTCTGACGTTTTCCGGCTGCATACAGACCGTCTATGATGCCGTCAGCAAGTCCTATGACAGGGACATAGATATAGGTCGCACCCACGATATCCGATATGGTCAGGAAAATCCGGCCTGCAGGCACTATGACATCTGCACGGTCGGGCTTCAGGGAATATTCTTCCATCCGCTGCTCGACGGTCATTTCCTTCAGCCTGTCATACAGTTCGTGGAGAGAAGATACCGTCATCCTCGAATACCGCGAATCCCTCGTCCTGACCAACTTGATGAGTTTGTTTATGTTTCCTCCCGAGCCGATGATGTTTATTCCGGGATAGGAAAGGGAGAGATCCTTCATATCCTTGGCCAGTCTCCCCCATTCTCCTTCCGCCACCGCTCCGTTCAGAATACGGACTGTGCCGATATTGTAAGAGCGTGAACATACCAGTTCTCCGTCAGCCAGCAGGTTGATTTCAGTGCTTCCTCCCCCGACATCCACATACATGAAATTCCCTTTCCGGCCTTTCATATACTCGATATGGTTGTTGTAAATCATCCTGGCTTCTTCCTGTCCGTCGATGATTTCGATTCTGATTCCGGTCTTTTTCTCTATGGCCCGGATAATTTCGGGACCGTTCGCCGCGTCGCGCATCGCAGAAGTGGCACAGGCCCTGTAATCCGATACGCCGTAGATTTTCATCAGATTCCTGTAGGCTTTCATAAGCCTGATCATGTTCTTTTCCTTCTTCTCTGAAATTCTTCCCGTAGAAAACACGTCGAAACCGAGCCTCAAGGGGACGCGAAGCAGGAGCACCTTGCTGAAATGCGGGATTTCGGGACTGTCCAGCTGCTTGACTAGAAGCCTTACGGCATTGGAGCCGATATCTATCGCAGCATAAGTCACTGCATTTTCCCTGAATTCCGCTAAACCTTCTTCCATAATAAGTCCTATTGATTTTCCTTGTAATATTCATAGAGGGTCTCCTGCGAGCCCTTTTCAAGAGGGTCCGGACAGGTCCACCCGGCATTCTCTCCCGAACCGTCCACAAGCCGCCCCTGCTTTACATCCCTCAGGGCATAATCCACTATCCGCTTCATCTCAAGTTTCAATGTCGGATCATAAACAGGCGCTATCACTTCAATCCTGTTGTCGAGGTTCCTCGGCATCCAGTCGGCCGAACCCATAAAGACTTTCTCCACTCCGCCTCCGGCAAAAACGAATATCCTCGAATGCTCCAGATACCTGTCGATGATGGCATTGACCCTCAGGCTGCAGTTTTCAGGAAGGCTCTTTGTAGCCAAAGAGCAATTTCCCCGTACGGAAAGGGCGATATCCACTCCGGCATTTGCCGCCTCGTAAAGTTTGGCGACCATCTTCTCATCAGTTATATGATTGATTTTAATACGGATATATGCCGGTTTTCCTGCCCGTCTGTTTCTGATTTCGGCATCTATAAGATTCAGGAATTTCTTTTTCATGCCGTTCGGCGACACAAGGAGTTCCTTGAACTGCACCGGGATATACGGCTTTTCTATGAATGAGAACAGGCGGTCCACATCCGAAGTTATTCTCGGAGACGCCGTCATCATAATGCAGTCGGTATAGGTCCTGGCATTGCCTTCATGAAAATTGCCTGTGCTGACGCAGGCGATGTCCTGACCTTTCTTCATCCCGATATGCACCACCTTCGAATGGATTTTAAGCCCCTCTACCCCGAAAATCACCTTGACGCCGGCATCCTGCAGTTTCTGGGCCCAGACCATATTCGACTCTTCGTCGAATCGGGCCAGCAATTCGATGACAGCCGTCACTTTCTTCCCGTTTCTGGCGGCTCCCGTCAGCGCCCTGATGACTTTGGAATCCTTCGCCAGACGATACAGGGTGATTTTTATGCTTTTTACATTGCTGTTCAATGCAGCCTCGTGAAGGAGACCTATGAAGGTGGAAAAACTGTGATAAGGAACGTGAAGCAGCCTGTCCTGCTCCTGTATTTTCTGCAGAATCGTTCCATCCTCCCTGAACGGGGTCTGAATTATCTGAGGCATCGGGGCATATTTCAGATCCTGTCTTCCGCAGTCCGGGAACTTCATCAGATCCTTATGGTTCTGATACCTTCCTCCCTGGACTATGGAATCGCTCATGCCCAGATCCAGTTTACCGACAACCCTTTTCAGCAGGTCCTGCGGCATACTGCCGTCATATACGACCCTCAACGCTTCGCCTTTTTTTCTGGATTTCAGCCCCTTGGATATTTTCTGCAGGATACCGCTCCTCCGGTCGTCATCTATCTCCATTTCGGCATCGCGCGTAAACTTGAAGGCGTAAGACTCGAATGAAGAATATCCGGAGCCGGCAAATATCTTCGGCAGCGAACATCTGACGACATCATCCAGATACATGATATAGCTTTTCCCGTCCTTGTCGGGGAGTCTCACGAAACGTCCGCAGCTCTGGACAGGCAATTCGAAAAAGGCGTATTCGTAGACATGCGTTCCGGCACCCGTAGTCCTGACCGCCCTCACCGCGTGGTAGATATTCTGGTCCGACTCATAGTCGAGATGCTTGACGGAAGCGAATCTGACAGGAACTATCAGCCCGTCTATCCTTTCGGAATAATAGGAATGGATGAATTCCAGCTGCTCCCCGGTCACGTCCCTGTCGGAAATTATGCATATATTCTCTTTCCTCAGGGCATCGTAGACCTTATGGACCCCTTCCTCATATTCTTTCTGATAGCGGGAATTTAGCCTGGAAATCTGCCTGACCACTGATTTGGCATGGGCAGCCTCTTTCGCGCCCTGCTTTCCGTCCCATTCCGCAATGCGTGTCTGCGATGCTACACGGACTCTGAAGAATTCATCGAGATTGTTCGAATAAATGCCGAGGAAGGACAGCCTTTCCAGCAGGGGGACATCTTCCCGGCAGGCCTCCTGCAAGACCCGTCTGTTAAAATAAAGCCAGCTGATGTCTCTCTCTACGTAAGGGATTCTGTTGTTCTTGGCCGCCATATCATCACTTTTTTGTTACTAAGATACAAAATAAGCGATATTAAGTTAAGAAATTGTTAAATACCGGTTTAATGGTTATAACCTATATCGAAAGCCCGCAGGTTGGCATCAGTCACTGCGGGACCTTTTTTCCCGAATACGTTGCCTATGCTCTCTTTCAGCTGTTCCGGAGTGAGTATGCCGATATGCCTGGCAGCGGCACCGAGCAGAATCATATTCGCGGACTTCGGAAGAGAATTCTCTTTGGCCAGCGTCTCTATATCGAGACTGAACGTCCTCGGGAGGACCTGATATGCCGACCTGACGGCTTCTTCCGGATAATCGCCGATATTCCTGAAAGGAACGGACGAAGTCACTATACACCCGTCCTTCTTCAGGAACGGCAGATACCGGAGGGCCTCCATCGGCTCCATAGACAGAATCATATCCGCCGACCCGGACGGCAGAAGATCGGAATAAATGACCGAGTCCGAAAGTCTCAGGCCGGACTCGACGGCACCGCCTCTCTGGCTCATACCGTGGACTTCAGCCTGTTTCAGATAAAGTCCGGCACCGAGTGCCGCATCTGCGATAATGGTGGCTATGGAAAGGATTCCCTGTCCTCCCACGCCTGAAAGTATGATATCGTATTTCATTTCCGTTCTGTCTTTTTAATGTCATTACCGGCCGACCTTGCCTTACGAGCAGCCGTCTGGATACACTCCCTGCGCGGGATAATGACTGAAACTCCCTGATAATCGATTTCCTCCCTGATTACGGCAGTTATGTCATCCATATTCCTGGACAGCGGGACCACGACTCTCACATGTTCGGGTTCCACGCCCAAAGCGATGCAGATGGCCTCGAACTTGTTTGTCCCGGCAGAGTCCTGCCCGCCGGTCATGGCCGTAGTCAGATTGTCCGAAATCACGACCGTAATATTCGAACGGTCGTTTACCGCATCCAGAAGCCCTGTCATTCCGCTATGCGTGAATGTGGAATCGCCTATCACGGCTACAGCAGGGAAGATGCCGGCATCCGCGGCACCTTTGGCCATAGTCACTGAAGCGCCCATATCCACACAGGTATCGATAGCGCAGAAAGGAGGCAGTGCGCCCAGAGTATAGCATCCGATGTCCGCGAAGACTCTGGCCCCGGGATATGATGCCAGCACTTTGTTCAGCGCGATATATACATCCCTGTGCCCGCATCCCAGACATAGTGCCGGCGGTCTCGCCGCGAGATTCCGGGGTGTGGCGTATACCGGTTCCGGAGTTTTCCCGAGCGCCCGGGCAACGGTATCCGGATTCAGTTCGCCGGTACGCGGCAGCGCCCCTGTCAGTTTCCCTAAAATTTCATAATCCGCCCCCACGAACCCTTTCACCTGTTCCTCGATAAACGGCTGGCCGTCCTCTACGACGAGAATTCTGTCGCACATTCCCGCCAGTTCCCGGATTCTGTCTCCCGGCAAAGGGTATTGCCCTATCTTGAGGACAGGAATTCCGGATGAAAGCGCTCCGTTTTCCATAACATAATTGTATCCTGTTCCGCAGGCTATTATTCCCAAAGCGGAACGCCGGGATTCAGGCACTGAGAGGGAGGAAAACGGGGATTCGGAGGAAAGTTTCTCCAAACGTGGCTGGGCAGAGGTCAGAGCCTGATTCCTGCGTCGGGCATTGGCCGGAAGGAGGACCCATGAAGACGGGTCTCTGGCCGGCTCCAACGGCCGATAGTCGTACAGATCCGGATCGGCCGCCACGGCAGAACGCGAATGCGCAAGCCTCGTGGTCAGCCTCAGAAGCACGGGCAGTTTTTCATTTTCCGACAAATCGAAGGCATAAGACATCATGTCATAGGCTTCCTGCTGCGTAGACGGCTCCAGAACCGGAATCATCGCGAATTTTCCGTAAAATCTCGAATCCTGCTCGTTCTGGGAAGAATGCATGGACGGATCATCCGCAGCCACTACTACCAGGCCTCCGTTCACTCCCGTCATGGCAGAATTCACGAATGCGTCCGCAGCTACGTTCATGCCCACATGCTTCATACATACCATGCTTCGACAGCCCGCGTATGACATTCCGAGAGCCTCTTCCATGGCCGTCTTCTCGTTCGTACTCCAGGAGCAGTGAATTCCGGCCGCATACCTGGATTCATACATCTGGATATATTCCGTTATTTCGGTGCTCGGAGTTCCCGGATAGGCATAAACTCCCCTGAGCCCCGCATGAATGGCCCCGAGCGCGACGGCTTCATCTCCGAGCAGAAGTTTTCTTTCTTCCATATTGCAATATTTTTCTCTTAATTCTACAATTATCCGATCGTTTTCAATTCGAAATCGTCGGCATCCTTCAATACCGGGAATGTTCCCCTGAAACGGTTCAGCAAATCCAGGTCCACATCCGCTGCCACGGCAACGTCGACCCCATCCCCGCATGATGCGACAGTATTGCCGTTGGGGCCTATCAGTGCCGACTGGCCGGAATAGGAGTTGTACGGGTCCCTCCCGGCCCTGTTCACACCGCAGACATAGCACTGGTTCTCGATAGCCCTGGCCCTGAGCAGCGTATTCCAGGCTTCTACACGGGTTACGGGCCAGTTGGCCACATAAACGGCCATATCGTAGTCTTCCCTGTTTCTGGCCCAGACCGGAAACCTGAGGTCGTAACATATCTGAAGAAGGATCCGGCCCCCCCTGTACTCCACGATGACACGCCGGTCTCCGGCTGTGAATTCCCGGTGTTCGTCACCGTATGAAAACAGATGGCGCTTGTCGTAAAAATATGCGTTTCCGTCCGGGAAGACGAAACAGAAGCGGTTTCTGAAGGCTCCTCCGACGTGCATGGCAATGCTGCCGGCCATGGCGCAATCCTTTTCCCGCGCTATGGCTTTCATCCATTCAAGTGTTTCCGACGGAGACTCCTCGGCGATTCCATCGGGAGAGGTGCAGAAACCGGTGGAAAACATTTCAGGCAGTACATACAGATCCGCCGTTCCCGCCTGACCGATGAGTCCGAGGGCTTTTTCCCGGTTTCTTTCCGGATCAGCCCAGACGATATCCGTCTGGAGCATGGCTACTCTGATTCTATTCATAACAAAATGGTATCGCAATGTTTTCAGACGAGCTTACAAAATAATCTCCAGCCCCGTTTTCTGCGGCTTCAGGCCGCATTTCTCATAGAATTTCATCGCAGAGGCATTGCAACTCCATACATTCAGCGTAAGGTTATAGCAGCCGCTGTCTTCGGCGAACTTTTTCACCGCTTCGTAAAGCGCAGACCCGATATGCCGGCCCCTGAGACTTTCGTCTACGCACAAGTCGTCTATATACAGGGTGCTGATGTCCGTAAGGATGTTGTCGCCCGAGTGGCGGACAAAAATACAGAATGCATAGCCGAGGACAGTGTCATTCCCGTCCGCCGCCACGAAAACCGGGCGTTTGTCATCCGTAAGTATGGCTTCCAGCTGTAATGCAGTATATTTCTGCGCCCCTGCCTTGAAAAGGTCGGGACGGCCGAGGTGATGGACCATACAGACCTGCGTGAGCAGCTCCATTATTCTGGGAATATCCTTTTTTTCAGCTCGTCTTATATTCATTTCCGTTTATGTGGTTTGAGGGGATTCGGCTTATAAAATTCGGCATTATTCCCGAGAATTCAAAATTAGTTTTGCTCCGGTCACGGCTTTTGATTACCTTTGAAAGAAATTTGGTCCCTGAATGTGCCGGAGAACTGAGCCGAGGGGATGGAAACGGAAAACAGGAGCTTATGGAAGTGCAAATCGGAACTGATGCAAGATACGGCGTTATCGGCTATGGAAGCTGGGCGACTGCGATTGTCGGTATGCTTACGAAAAACCACACCGACGTGGAATGGTACGTAAGGAATGACGAGGTCCGGGAAGGCCTGGTGAACGACGGCCGGAATCCGAAATATCTGTCAGAACTGGAGTTCGACAGGAATCTCATCCATCCGTCGGATGACATAAACCATGTAGTGGAGTCCTCCGATGTCCTGATAATTTCCGTTCCTTCCGCATTTCTGAAAAGTTTTCTGGAACCACTGACCGTTTCTTTGGAAAACAAGTTCATCATCTCTGCGATAAAAGGTATAATACCGGGCAGCTGGCAGACCGTAGCAGAATATCTTCACGATCATTATTCCCTGAGCTTCAGACAAATGGGCATAATTGCCGGGCCTACGCATGCCGAAGAAGTATCGAGAGGGAAGGTATCTTTTCTGACCATTGCCAGCGCAGACGAGAAAAATGCCAGAACCGTAGGGGAAAAGATGGCGGGCAAGTACATCCATATCTGCTATTCTAATGATCTTTACGGTGTGGAATACGCATCCATACTCAAGAATATATATGCTCTTTCGGCAGGGCTGGCGAAAGGCCTCGGATACGGAGACAACTTCATCGCGGTACTGGTCTCCAACTGCGCCAACGAGATGACCAGGTTCATCGAGGAAAGCTATCCAGATTCCAGGAACACATTCCACTCGGCGTATCTGGGCGACCTGCTCGTAACCTGTTATTCATCATACAGCAGAAACAGGCGGCTGGGCCTGCTCATCGGTCACGGCTGCACGGTAAAAAGCGCTCTTAACGAGATGACCATGGTCGCCGAAGGATACTATGCTGCCGAATGCATACGCCACATAAATCTCAAGCACAAGGTCAACATGCCTATCGCCGATATGGTCTACGAAGTTCTGTACAGGAACAAGTCTCCGAGAAAAGCCATGGCCGAACTCAGCAAGTCTCTGGATATGAACTGCTGAATACTGATGACAAAAAACAAAAAACATTGCGGAGCGCATTGGAATTTTCAAAACTATTGCTAACTTTGCAAACCTCAAAGCAACCGCGGAAATAGCTCAGTTGGTAGAGCATCAGCTTCCCAAGCTGAGGGTCGCGAGTTCGAATCTCGTTTTCCGCTCATTCAAGCCGCTGCATCCGAGGGATGCGGCGGCTGTTTGTTTATAATGGCGATGAGCTTGCTCATTAAGACATTATAAACAAACAGGAGCATGAGCGAAGCTCAACAGCGGCTTGAATGAAAGCGCCTCCCCGGCGAGGGGGTTCGAGATGTCGGAGCACAGCGACGAAATCTCGTTTTCCGCTCATTCATTATCAAGCAGTTACAGAGATGTGACTGCTTTTTTGTTGCTCCGGTTTACACCCCATTTAAGGGGCTTCAAGGCACTTTGGGTAAGCAGATGTGTAAGCGGTTTTATTATGCGGAAATTTCAGTTTGGTTTCCAGAAAAATTTGGAATGGATTTGGCAGTCCCATTATCCGGTTATTGATAAAAAGACTATATTTGCGTAAAACAAAGGAGGTTGATATGGCAACATATACGATAACAGTAAACGAAAGGACAAAAGAGGGTAAGGGTCTGGTCAATTACCTTAAAACCCTCGGAGTAATCGAAGTTCCGAATGATACAACGAGAAAGGCTATTCAGGAAATTCGAGAGGGGAAAGGAACTGTATGCAATACATTTGAGGAATATCTTGAAGCAATCAAATGAAACGCAAGATTATCATTTCCAGCCAGTATAAGAAAGACATAAAACTGGCGAGACGGAGAAATCTTCCGGAAGAAGAACTCAATGACATTGTTTTGGATTTGGCAAATGACATTCCGTTACCTGCAAAGAATCAAGACCATATACTGAAAGGAGAGTATTCCGGATGTCGAGAATGCCACATACAACCGGACTGGCTTCTGATATATAGCAAAGAATCGGACGGAGAACTCCATATACTCAATCTTATTCGCACTGGTACTCACTCCGACTTATTCAAGAAATAGTTCACAGATACGCCCTCTTGCTACATGCAAGAGGGTTTGTTGTATATGGAGGTCAAGCACACAGCGATAGTATCTATCCAAAGCACCCCTATCCATACTTCAAGGGAAAACAGAATCCACTTCAATCGACTAAATAGGTGGGGTACTCCGATAAGGTACTGCTTTAGATACAAAGCAATTAAGACACACTCATTACAAGGAACAACAGTTTGCAAACCGTTCAAGAAACGACTAATATTCCGGATATTGGCCAGAAACTTATGTTTAACCAGCCGTTCTCACAAGGGACGGCATTTTTCGTTTATATGCAATGACAGCACAACAGATTGTGAATGACTTGATTCTCGACAACCAGAATCTCGTCATCGAAGAACTCATGAAACACGATGTATGTCTCTGGGATGAACTGGAGAATTTCGATGAAGATACTGATGTCCTCGAATGGTGGCTCGTAACTCCCTTTATGGCAGATATGCTGAAGAACAACGGAGAAGTCATACTTGCTGCATACGATTGT
>CALVBH010000069.1 GCA_944325765.1 uncultured Bacteroidales bacterium | reverse complement strand
AGCTGTCCGACAAGTGCGTATGCTGCGGACACCGGGCAGGACATACTTCTCTCGGAAAATCTTGTAGCAGATAGGGCAGGAGAGCAGGAGGACGTTCGCTCCGGAGTTCTGTATGATTTCAGTGTTTTTCCGTATCAGTTCTTCGGCCGCATCGAGCCTTCCGGCCATCAGCATAGGCCTTCCGCAGCAGATTCCTCCGTCCCTGTCCATGATTTCAAAGTCCGCTCCGGCTTTCGCGAGTACGGATGATGTCGACTTTATTATAACCGGAGTAAGAGCCGTCATACAGCCTGCGAAATACATAACTTTATCTGAAACAAGATAGGAAACGTTTTTGTTATCATTAATAACAAATTTGTTACACCGCTCGGACAGTGCTGAGACATCGATATTGGAATAATCCGGCGAAAGCCTGTACCTTCGTCTCGACCTCTGGGCAATTCTGAGTTTGTCACCCTCGACCCCGACAGGGCAGACGGCGGTACATTTCCCGCAAAGGAGACATTTGTCGCTGATTTCTTCGATGCGCGGTTCGTTGTTCCTCCGGATCTGACGGTTCAGATAGACTGTCGTGTCACGGATATTGCTCTTCATGACACCCATCGGACAGGCGTCTATGCACAGTCCGCAGCTCGGACAGGAGTAGACCTGGGCTTTCGCGAATCCTTTTCGTGCATTGACGATTTTTATTCCGGCATTCCTGAGCGGAATCAGCAGGATTTCCGTGGGAATATGCATATACCGCGTAAACGGAAGCACGAAAAAGAAAATCCCGAGGGCGCAGGAATATGCCCACCAGGCAGGGAGCATGTTGGCATCATTGCTCAGGAACTCGGTGAATACGTAGTTCAGTGATTTGGTGAGGAATGAACCGCCGCTGATATTGGCCGTGAAGGACTCCGCCAGGAGCCTGAGCGGAAATATGGACCACAGGGAATACAGGCCCACGAGGTCGAGAAAACTCGGATTGGTCGTCCTCCGCATCCCGAACAGTCTCGAACGGACCCTCTTGATGACGGCGAGGGCTATGCCGCTGAGAACCACCAGAAGGAAAAAGTCCATCAGGAAGAAAATCAGGGCTCCCTTCATCGTGGATTCCGTTTCGGCCACGAAATAGCGGAAGAAAATAGGGTAGTATATAGCCCTTGCCCCGAGATTCGATGTATAGAGAAAGACTTCGATATGTCCCACGAGTATGAGCATGAACCAGCCGAACGCGATGCTGGAATGCATGTATCCGAGCATTTTGTTCCGCTTCCACAGGTCGACGTGGATCAGACATTTGAGGAAAATATCCTTGACGTTCTTGAAAAGCGTGGCCGGGGTCACGAGGGAAAGGAAGAACTTTTTCCTGTCGGCGGCCGGAAGCTGGGCTATAATCCTCACCATACCGACGAAGCAGTAGATCAGGACGAAAAGCATTCCGCACACGAACGGGAGCACGAAGTCGTTGTAACCTGTCAGGAATCTCTCTCTCATACCTGATCCTCCCCATAGATTCTGCATACCGACAGTATGAGATGGCGCGTATTGATGCCGCGAGGACATACCATAGAACATTTTCCGCAGAGCATGCAGTTTTTCAGCATCGATACGGCGTCCTTTTCCTTTCCTCTCTGCAGAGCGAGGATGACCTTTCTGAGACTCATGCCGGAGAAATTGCCGGCCGGGCAGGCTGAACTGCAGGAGCCGCAGGCCATGCACTTGTACACGTCAGGCTCCAGACGATGGAGTTCTTCGAATTTCCCGGTATCCACAAGGTCGAGGTTTATGGTGGAACTTGGCGATATTTTGAATCCGAAATCCATCATTTCATTCCTTTGGTTATGTACAGGTGGATTTTCAGGGCTGCGGCACGGGCTTCGGCCAGCGTTTCGGGCACCGTTTTCGGACCTGTGCAGGCTCCGGCGTAGAAGACTCCCTCTCTCGGAGACTCTATGATGTCGGCGACATTGTCCCTCGACTTCAGGAATCCGTCCGAGTCGAGAGGAAGTCCGGCCATATTGGCTGCCCGGGTACTGTCGGGACTGCAGACCATACCGGCCATCAGCACCAGAAGATCCAGCGTCACCTTCAACGGTTTTCCAGACAATGTGTCTTCCGCCTTCACGATGACCCTGCCGTCGATGTTTTCACTGACTTCCGACACCCGCCCCCTTATAAATCTCACTCCGTAATCCCGCTGCGCGGCAATATAAAAGTCTTCGTACTTTTTCCCGAACATCCTCAGGTCCATATAGAAGCAGTAGACCATCGCTTCGGGAAACTTCTGTTTCAATTCTATGGCCTGCTTGATGGCGGTAATGCAGCATACTTTCGAACATTGCGGATTCCTGGCTTTTTCGTCACGGGAGCCGACGCAATGCACGAAACCTACCGCATTCATGGCGCAGTCGTTCACCCGTCTGTCGTCTCCGGTATTGAACCAGTGCTCGAGATCCCTGTTCGTCATGACCTGGTCATAGACGCCGTAGCCGTATTCTTCCTTTCTGGCCGCATCGAATACCGAGAATCCCGTGGTGAACAGGATGATTTTCGTGATAATCGATATGCCGTTGGAAAGCATTATGTTGTAACTGTCCTTCAGCCTGTTTACGAAGGAAATTTCCGTATTCAGGAAGATATTGGCGTCGGATGCGCGCGATATCAGTCTGCCTACGACCTCCTGTGCCGGAGTCATGTCGGGAAACAGGCAGTTCCAGTCCGCCACATGGCCTCCGAGATGGTCGGATTTTTCTATGATAATGGGTTTGTAGCCGAGTTCTGTCAACTGCCCGGCAGCTTCCAGTCCGGCAATTCCGCCTCCTATTATGAGAATGTTTTCTTTCATCGGGTTCAGATTTCAGCAGTGATACGTATGTCAGCAACATCTGAGGACTCCGGGCAGTTCCGGCTTCATCAGATCCTTTTCATCGAGGCCCAGATACTTGGCTTTCGGATCGTATTCTATGCCGATTTTGTCCAAAAGAGGTTCCACGGCCACCTGATGCAACTGCAGCCCTATATCCCACGGGTCGTAACCGAGTACGAGGGAAGCAAGCTCCTCGTATGTCAGGACAGGTATCCCGTAGCCGTTTTCTCCGTAGGTCTTTCCTTCGGTCTCGGCTATGACATACTGCCATCTGTCCATGAAATACGGGCATCCGGGACAGTTCGTAAGGATAAAATCAGGATGATAAGGCTCCATGGACTCGAATTTCTTATGGGTATTCGAAAGAGAATATCCCCGGTTCGCCTTTACGTGGTACTGCCTGAATCCGTATCCGCAGCAGTGTCTGCGCTCCGGATAGTCTATGACGTTCCCTCCCCAGGCTTCGATCATTCCTGCCAGGACATACGGATATTCGGCTCCGCCTACGCCGCGGGACGGGAACATCTTCGCATAATGGCAGCCTATATGTTCCACGGCTTTAAGCGGTTCTCCGGTGTGTCTGTTTATCAGCCTGTATTTTGCCCGTGCCGCTATTTCGTTCCTGTATTTATATATGAGATCGCTGGCGTGGGCGAGGTATTTCGGGATTTTGAACTCGCGACGGCAAGCTTTCCACAGCAGTTCCCTGATTTTTGTCTCCAGTTCAGGAAATTCGCGCCACGTCTCGATGATTTCGGTGTAGTTGCCGAATGAAGTGATGCAGGATGCCACATAGTTTTCATAGCCGGCTTCCGTCATAAGGGCGAACTGCCGGGCCACAATCGTCATCACGGTTTCCTGCGGGATGGTATCGCAGTGATATGCAATTCCTCCGCAGGTGGTGTGGTATTCCGTTTCGAAAAAGTCCCTGCCCAAGAGATTCCGGCAGATTTCGAGGAACATTTTCTCAGCTCCCGGGAAGAAATTCTGCCTTATGCAGCTTCTGACATAAAACCAGTGATTATCAGGAATTTCCTTCTGATAATCAGCCCATATTTTCTGTTTTCCCTGATATATCATTTCCTTTCTTTTTCACTGCCTTCCGGCACAATGTCAATCCTCCGAATTCAGGTGTCCTGACGAGGTATGCTCGAAAGTCTCGCGGAAATACTCTTCCATATCCATTCCGAGTTCTTCCGCCTTCTCTTTCGAATATCTTTCCACTGTTTCGATGCGCTCCGTACCTCCTGTAACGTCGAAAATGCTTTTAAGTTCATCGAGAGACTCCCGGGGAATTTTCCGCAGCACACCGGGACCGTCTCCCTTGAAATTCGCCCCGACTCTGGCCATGGTGTCCTCGATATGTTCCGTATGCCATTTCCATACGGGGCCCGACTCGACATGGTCTTCCCATTTGAAAGTATCGGGATATACGCAGTAGCCGTAATTGAGTATGTTTCCTGTCAGAATCCGTGTAAGAGGGTAGAGCTGACGTCCTTTTTCAGAGCACACGAAATAGCCGAGCCTGGCGGAAAGGTTTCGCAGGGCCATAATGACCAGTCCGGGCCCGTTCCTCCTCGGACAACGCGTCACACAGGACATGCATTCGCCGCAGTACCAGATGAAATCGCTTTTAAGAAGTTTTTCTATCTCGGCTTCATCCTTGCTCTGCACGATGTCCATGACCTTTCGCGGATCGTACTTGTAGAATTCCGCGGCAGGACAGATGGCGGTGCAGGTCCCGCAGTTTATGCAGGTCTTCAGACCTTCCTTCGCCCTGTAGTCTTTCAGAAGCTCATCGTATAATTTCCCCATAAACCATTAGTTTCTAACTGTTTCCTCATCCTTCGGTCAATGCCGGAATCCGGTCCGTGTCCGGACGAAATCACAAAGTTACAAAAAAAGCGGGAAACGACGGATTTTTTTATTCGGCCAGTTCCAGTGCGCAGACATTCTCCACATGATGCGTATGCGGAAACATATCGACGGGCCGGACTGCCGTAATACGGTATCTGTTGCTGAAAATCGCCAGATCCCGAGCCTGGGAGGCCGGATTGCAGCTTACATACACTATCCTGCGCGGAGCAGCCTTCAGTATCACTTCCGCCACGTCCGGATGGATTCCGGCCCTCGGCGGGTCGAGAATGATGACATCCGGATGTCCGTGGGCCGCGATGAATTCGTCCGTGAGGACATCCTTCATATCCCCCGCGAAGAACTCGCAGTTCGTGATGCCGTTGCCCTCGGCATTGAGGCGGGCGTCGGCTATGGCCTCAGGCACATATTCGATGCCTATGACCCTTGCGGCACGGGAAGAGACGAATTGGGCGATGGTGCCGGTACCGGTATACAGGTCGTAGACGGTTTCATTGCCCGTCAGGGCGGCAAATTCCCGGGCGACGCCATACAGCCGGAGCGCCTGGCGGGAGTTGGTCTGGTAGAAGGATTTGGGTCCTATCCTGAACTTCAGGCCTTCCATTTCCTCATAGATGGCGTCATCACCTTTATATAATATGCATTCCTGATCGGCTATGGAGTCGTTGGCCTTGCCGTTTATGACGTACCAGAGAGACTTTATCTGCGGGAAGGCTTCCGAAACGGCGTCCAGAAGCGCTGTCCTGGCGGCTGTGTCCTCGTGGTAGAAGCAGAGGATCAGCAGAACGTCGCCCCGGAGGTTGTTCCTGACAATCATATTCCTCAGGAAGCCATTATGATTGCGGATGTCGAAGAATTCCAGACCGTGTGAGACAGCATATTTTCTGATGAACAGGCGTATTTCGTTCGAGGGTTCTTCCTGAAGATGGCAATGTCTGATATCCAGGACCTTGTCGAAAAACCTTCCGACGTGGAAACCAAGCCCGACCCTGTCTTCCGGGGCGATGCCTTCGGGATCTTCCCCGGCTTCTATCCAGCGTCGGTTCGAGAATGTGAATTCCAGCTTGTTGCGGTATCCCGTGGTTCGCTCGGAAGGGACTATCGGCTGTATTTCGGGAATATCCAGATGGCCTATCCGGACGAGCTGGTCGTAGACCTGCTGCTGTTTGGCCTGAAGCTGCATCTCATAGGGGAGGGGCTGCCATTTGCATCCTCCGCAGATGCCGAAATGAGAACATAACGGCTGGAGCCTGTGCCGTGAAGGACTCACTATCCGCAGGATATAGCCTTCCATATAGTTCTTTTTCTTTTTCGTGACTTTTACATCCACGATGTCCCCGGGAACGGCGAACTGTACGAAGAGAACCGCCCCGTCTATCTTTGCGAGAGCCTTGCCTTCGGCTGCCACGGCTTCTATTCCGACGTTTTCGAGTATGATATCTTTCTTTTTCCGCATAACGTTCGTTTTTGTCCGTGCAAAAATATGTTAAAAAACAGACTTCCGCAAAACAGACTTCGTACGGCATGGTTGTCGAAAAATTTGATACAGGATGCAGGAATATGAGTTTTTATTGCTAATATTGCCGGAAAAATCGGCCTTTGGCCGGAAGTGTGTCGTATAAAATTGAAACTTAACGAATTGTCAACTATATGGTAAAACATCTTTTATCGAAGACAGTATCAGGTCTTGCAGCCGCTGCCTTCCTTTTTGTTCTGCCGCAGTCATGCGTGAATGAAGAATATGATCTTGCCAAAGAGATCGACACGACTGTTTCCTTCGGCGGAGACGCCCTCGTTTTTCCGCTTGGCAGTACCGAAAAAATGAAATTCTCCACTTTTCTGTCCGAGGATGAGTTCGAATTCCTGACATCGGGCGCCGACGGAAAGTACCGGATAGAATTTTCCGATGAATTCAATTTCAATGACGATATCCCGAACCTGTCGGAAGAACTGGAAAACAATATCGACGATATCGTCATAGACGACATAAATATCGAAATCCCGATAGACTTCGCGGATATCAAGGGCACTTCATTCGGCCCGGAAAACATAGAAAGCAGCATTGTTTTCGATAATGTGGCCCTGCCTGAAATAGATCTTTCCGCGGATATCCCGCAGCAGACTTTCAGCACGAATCTGTCGGAATACATCCCGGACGACGGCGAACTGACCTTGTCTGCCGGAGGTTCCAGGACGATAGAGTTCCCGGACATCGTGGATCTTTCAGCCTACGCCGACCTTATCCCTGACGGTCCATACTCTTTGCCCGGGTCGCAAATCAATGATATCGCCGGGGAAAATCTGAGATTCGACGGAAACACCGATTTCTCGATAAAGACGACATTCAGCGGCAATATCACCGGCATAAGCAGCGTCCGTTTCGATCCTGAAAAGACCGGAATCCGCGTGACTCTGAAACTTATCAATCCTTTCTTCGACCTCGAAGGCGGCTCCGGCAGCATCATACCTGACATAAGCCTGGATCTGAGCGGCCTTTTGAAATTCGAGGGCGGACTCGGGACAGTGGATCTGAGTTCCATGAAACTGTCTTCGGAAAACGGGTTCGAGGATTCGGCCGTATTCCCGATAGAAGAACTGGTATTGGACAGCGGTGACTGTACGACGGACGGAAACACTACCACACTCGACAAAACCGCGACTATAAGTGCCGAAGGCGGCACTTACTTCGACGGCACTTTTACGACAGACAGGGAGACGATCAGCAATGCCGGCGGAGCCTTCGGCATATTGCTCGAGGTTTCGGTGACTGACTTCAGCATCAGCGATATGACTTTCGGAATCAAGCCTGTGGAAGTAAATGAAAATCAGGATATCGATTTCGCTCTCGAGCCAATATCCCTGCCGGATGACATTACGGTCAGGGCGGTTCCCGAAATCAGAATGGAGTCAGGGTCGAGCATAGACATCAGCATTTCCGCAGGGTCCCTGAGCAATATCAAAGGGCTCTCTACGGAGTTGAACAGTCTGATAATAACCTTCCCTGACATCGTGGAATCCCCGGCATTCGGCAGCGGCAATACCTATACCGTATCAGGGCTCAATATTACCCGGGACCAGACAATAAGCATTCCGGTCGAGAAAGTGTTGCCACCGGAGGTGGTGGACAATCAGATTACCATCGACGAAACGGTGACGGTGCAGGCGGTGGCGACGGCTTCGGGCGAGGTGTCCCTGTCGGAATTGCGGCAGGCTGCCGCCGGTAACAGCGACATTACCGTAAACATTTCGACAGACAATCTTGTAATAAAGGATTATACGCTGCAGGTGGACCCGGTGGTTTACGAGGTGGAAAAGGAAGAAACAGTCGAAGTGGAGCTTCCTGACGGCGTCAAGGACATAGGGAACATAACCGTGATTCCGGAAGGTGCGCCTGAAGTGTTGATACAGACCTCGCTGCCTTCTGTCGAGGGGATAGAACTGAAGGGAGACAATCTGGTCCTGAAATTTCCTGAAATGCTTGTTTTCGGGGATGCTGCCATAGATGCCGGTTATGATCCTCTGACACACTCCATAACATTCAACGATGCCATTCCGAAGGAAATCCGCCTTCCGATAGCTTCTTTAGACATCACGCCTGAACAGAATCAGGCCGGCAAATACACGGCTTCCGGAAAAGTTTCCATCACCGGAAACGTGGAGGCGGTTCCTGCCGCAGCAGACGGTACGGTAACCAGCGGAGATATCCAGGCAGTACTGGACAGCGAAATCGGCATCAAGGCCGAAATCCAGGAAGTGACGGTCGCAAGCGTGGCCATCGACAAGTTCGAAACGGATTTCGAACAGAAAACGACCTTCACGCTTTTCGATTTCGGGAATCTTCCGGATGAACTCGTGTCCATAGACAGGGTTTACCTCAGCGGAACCGCCCTCGACCTGTCGATGGATGCCGCAAACATTCCGGATATGAATGCTCCGGTGAAATTCAATGTCGATGTCGTACTTCCTCCTGAAATCGTGGTGGACAGCAGATATGCGGATGAAAACCAGAACAATATCCTTCATATCTCAGGCGAACTCGATGCGGACGGGCATTTTTCGCCAGAGCCCATAATCATCACCGAACTGAACCTGAAGGATCTGAATCTTGACCAGACAGGGCCGTATACGGTAGAGATTTCCGTCGACGGAAGCGTTTCCGTGGACGAGCCGTCCATAGATGTGGAGGAACTGACGGGGAACATAAACGTTTCCGTAACAGGGGAGATTCCTGTCCGTATTTCCAAAGTGACCGGCTATGTGGATTACCGTCTCAATACGGAAGATGCAAACCAGAGCATCGATATCAAGAGCGAATTGCCGGACATACTCCAGGACGCGGACTTTACCCTGGATCTGGCGAATCCTTATGTAGTCCTGACAGTGAAGACCAATCTGGGAATACCTGTCGAAGGGACTCTGCAGCTGATCCCGTATTATGATAATGTGGCGGATGACGGAAAGACGCAGGAAATCTCCATCAGTCTGGACCCTGCTGCTTCCATAAACGAAGCTGAAACGACCGTATTCTATGTCAGCGGAAGCGATAAAGGTGTCCCTGCCGGCGGAAAATGGATCGAGGCCGACATAGCGTCTCTTTTGGCCGACCTGCCTGACAGGATAGACATAAAAATAGATGCAGGCACCGTTTCAGAAGAACTTTCGACTGTAGAAATCGTGGACGGGACGCCATATACGCTGGAACTCGCATACGATGTGGTCGCTCCGCTGGAATTCGGAGAGGACATGAGGATAGCCATGGATTACACTTATCCGGAAGACAAGACATCGGATGAATCCGGCGGAAATTCCGGAGAAAGCGGGGATGACGGACTCCTTCCGGATATTCTGGGAGAACTTCTGAATATGAACTCCCTCGGCCTGAGCGGCCAGGTAGAGTCGACCCTTCCTCTGCAGCTCACCATGACAGCCGTGCTTCTCGATTCCGACAAAAATGTAATTCCTTCCGAACCTCTGACGATGGAGATTCAGGCAGGGAGTGCGAACAATCCTTCGGTTTCCGATATCGATTTCATATTGAAACTGGAGGAAGGCGCGGACGGAACGGATCTGAGCTACATCAAGCTGAATTTCGAAGTGTCTTCCGGCAACATGTCCGGAGAACCGGTGACGACAGAGTCCTTTGTACAGGCCACGCTGAAAGCGAAAGTGCCGGGAGGCGTGACTGTGGACATCAGTTCACTGGGAAAAAGCGAAAATCAGGATGAAAACCTTTAGTTCCCCGAATTAAATCCAGACAGCATTATGAAAAAGTTATATATTCTATTATCTGTATTGTGTCTGTTCCCGCTCGTTGCGGGCGGACAGGCCTTGAAAGGAAGCTATTTCTCGGAGTATTCTCCGTACAGGAACAAGCTGAATCCGGCATTCGTCCCCAGGTCTTCATATCTGGGATTCACTCCATTGACGAACATGTCGGCGGGGCTGACAAGCAATATCGGAATGTCAAATTTCCTGTATCCGTCCGCAGACGGGACATTGCTCACTTTCATGCATCCGGACATATCGGCAGACTCATTCCTTAACAGCCTTCCTGCCAACCCGCATCTCGACGTAGATGTGGATATGGATATTCTGAACATCGGTTTCTTTACCGGGAAGAACAGCTTCTGGTCCATAGGACTCGGAGTCAAGGTGGATGCCGAGGCGAATATTCCCAAGGAACTTTTCACTTTCCTGAAGAAAGGCGCGTCCTCCGATCCACAGGAATATCATATAAAGGACCTGAGCATCATCCAGAACGCTTACCTTGAAGCCTCGCTCGGCTACTCGCATGATTTCTCCGATCTGCTGAAAGGACTGCGTGCCGGAGCCAGAGTCAAGTTTCTGGCAGCCATCGACAGGGCAGACGTAAGGGTCGACAATCTGAATCTGAGGATGGCTTCCGACAAATGGGCCGTTTCCGCCGATGCATCCGCATATCTCGCTATGAAAGGTATGGACGTGACTCTTGAGGACAATTCTTTCGGATACGATTTCAACACTTCAGCCATAGGTCTCGCCGGAATGGGTGCGGCTTTCGATCTGGGTCTGGAATACCGCTATTATATAAACCGGTTCTTCGACAGTGTCAGGATTTCCGCTGCCGTTACCGATTTGGGCTTTATCAATTACAGGGCCGACGCCATCCAGCGCTTCCGCTCTGGCGCGTCGACCGAGTTCGAAGGCTTCAACGATGTCACTTTCGGCGAAGACCTGAATTATCAGGAGACTCTCGACAAGATTACCGAAGATATGATGGAAATCCTTAATTTTGAAGAGGTTTCTGACAAAGCCGCTCTCAAGTCCCGTATCAGGCCGAACCTGTACATAGGAGCCGAAATACCGTTCCTCTGGAACAGAATGAGTCTCGGACTGCTCTACAATGCCAAGTTCGGGTACACGAGCACCCGCAACGAGCTTACGCTGGCTCTGAATGCCCGTCCGGGCAAATGGCTCAACATCGGAGTCAACTATTCGATGCTGAATGCCTCGAAGTCCATAGGCTGGATTCTGGAACTCATACCGCGCTCCGGCATAGGGTGCTTCATCGGAAGCGACTATACCTTTATGGAGGTGACGAATCTGCCGATAGGGGGTTTCAACCTTCCCGTGTTGCCTGTAAATGAGGCGAATTTCAACATCCGTTTCGGCTGCTACATCGCTCTCGGAAACAAATACGATGAAAAAGGCCAGGCCAGAATAGAGAAGAGGATGGAAAGGAAAGAGGCGAGAAGAAACAGATAGGGGAGAGACCCTGTATATGAAAAAAAGTCAGGATCGGAAATTACCGGTCCTGACTTTTTTTCAGTTCATTATAACGGACGGATGAAGGCGGAGATTCCGCACAAATTCTTTTGACGCCCGTAAAATTATTTGATGAGGTTCTCTACCTTTTCTACAGGGAATTCATAATACGGAGTACAAGGCTCATAGCGGTACGGAATGTATTCATACAGACGGCAGTAGGCCTTTCCTGTCTTCGTACTGTAGAAAACGTCGACTCTCAGTCCGTTGCCTTTGTTTTCTTCTGCCATATCGATTTTTGACGGGTCGGAATTCAAGGCTGCCGTAAATGAATCTTTCTTGCTCTGCGCGAAGAATTTTTCCGACTTTTTATATGTTTCCCTGGTACCGTCGAGTCTGTAACAGGTTTTAAGCACGAAAACGAGGATGAGTCCTGCGAAAATCAGGAAAAATCCCACGATGTTGACGGACTGCGATGTAGGCATGGCTACCAGAACGGCTCCGCCTACGATGAGAATCAATGACACGATAATATCCTGTGCAGAGCGTACTCTGCTAAATTCTTTTTCCATAATTAATTTATTTACTGATAATTTAACTTTTTTGTTATAAATTCTGCGACCACTTCCGGAGTCTTCGCGGGCGGTCAATAGTCACTTTGGAGCACCTCCTGTGGGGAGGAGCAGCCGTTAAATTATCAGTATCCGGAGCAGATGAATCCGTTCCGAGGCCGAAAGCAAGCCTCCGGACAAAAACTCGGAATTATGGCTGAGAAAATAGTATTTGGTCGAATAACAGCTGATTGAAGGATTTTCGAGCGACCATTTGAACCAATTCGGAACAGGCCGTTTCGATGCAGCCGTATTGTATCCGGAATTCTGGAATGAATTTCTGAAGGCTACGACCTGACGGTCGGCCGTGTGAATTTCTTCAGCAGTGCCGTTCAGTGCGTTGTAGGCAATCAGTCCGTTGAATGAATGGAGATCTTCGCCGGTGTGCGGACTGTTTCCGGCAGGTTCGCGGCTCAGTATTCCGGACATGAAAAATGCCACTGCGATAATCGCAATGACACCTGCAAATGTTTTTCTGTAGCGGACCTTTTCCATCTCAGTCTGCAAAGATATAAAAATCCCGGAATTATCCGTCAGACAAGATAAAGTGAGTTCGCGGAAAGAAACATTTTCGTCATACAATTTATATTATGTTAACTAAAAGTGTAAATAAAAAATCCGGGGACCCGCCCCGGATAAAAGACTAACGCCCCCACTGAAGTTTCCAGCCCGGCAACTCCGCCTTTTCGGCAAGCAATTCCTTGGACAGAACCGGATTCGAATAGATTTTCAGGAAAATTTCGCGAAGGTCGTCGCGATTGAGACCAGGCTCCACGGTATCGAGTTGATGCTCCATGTAATCCGTAAACCGGCTGACGTCTTCAGGAGAATACCGGTCGCTGTATTTGGAAGTCTTGAAGGCAATATCGTAAGCCATATAATTCGTCTTCCAGAGTTTGTAGCCGTTTATGACACGAAGGTCGACTGCATGGCGGATCCACTGGTAACGGTCGTTCTTGTCGCATAGCGAGGCCTTTTCTATCTCCTCGGATGAAAGAGGCAGGCCGATGTTCAGATGGATGTTGCCCTTCTGCTGCTTGATACCCGTCAGGATGCTGTTCAGGTCCTCTCCCGGCGCCTTGACATACTTCTGCGTTCTGGAAATAAGCAACTCCCTGGCCTTGAGAACATCGCACGGTTCGTATTCGTATGAAATACTGAGCGGAATGATATTGAGCTCTTCAAAATTCTTCCTGAAATCGGCTGAACCGCTCATATCCAGCATCTTGAGCAGGCCCTGCTCGGTAATGTCCTCCCCGTCCTTGGTCCTTCCCTGGCGCTGGGCGAGCCAGATGGAACTTTTCTGCTCGGTGATATTCAGGCGGATATACTTGGAAAGAAGCTGGGAAGACAGGTAAAGTTCACGGGCGGAAATCCCGCGCACGACCTTGATCATCCTGTTCGAACGGATCAGGTACTCGATGAACTTGTTGGTAATAAGATTGTCCCCTACGGCGATTTCCGTAAGCGGGATTCCGTTTTTGTAAAGCACCAGCTGCGTGATGGCGGGATCGAGGATGATGTCGCGATGGTTTGACAATGCCAGGAATTTTCCCCTGGACTTGTCGATATTGGCTATGCCGTCGTAGGAAAAATTGTGCGCAGTATGCTCTATGACCCATTCGATGACCCGCGACATCACCATAATCTGGAAATCATCGATGCTTTTCACCTGCTTGAGGATATTTTTCAGGTAATCAGGCGATTCTTCAGGGAAAAAATACTGCGAGACCTCCTCCAGAACGGGATTTTCAGCGACAATATTCAGAGCCTTTACGGCTTCCTCATCAGTATACGGACTGATGCTTTCAAATTCCGACAAATCTATCATAACTGGTTTTCTTATCGTCAGCAATATGCAAATATAGCATTTCCCCATGAATAATCAATGAAACCCGGCAGTCAAAATCATTCCTGCGGGGACGGATCACGGAACAGAATGGAGCTGTCGCCATAGCTGAGAAACCTGAAGCCGTGCTCCAGAGCGTAACTGTAAATCCGTTTCCAGTCGCCTCCCGTAAATGCCGAAATCAGCAGAAGCAGAGTGCTTTGGGGCTGATGGAAATTGGTCACGAGAATATCGGTGATACGGAAATCGAATCCAGGGACGATGATGATTCTCGTGGCGGTCTTCAGTTCATCGAGCGCATGGTCATTCAGATAAGAGACGATGGCTTGAAGGGCTTCATCCGTAGTATAGGGATACTCGCGTTCATAGGGTGCCCACTGCGACACATCTTCAGGCCAGCCTTTTTCGATACAGCTTACTCCTGTATAATACAATGATTCCAGAGTTCGCACGGAAGTAGTTCCTACAGCAGTGACGGGTTTCCTGCGGCCGATGAGTTTCTCTATGAGGGATTTTTTCACTATAAAGGGCTCCCTGTGCATTCTGTGGCCCGAAACAAGCTCGGATTTTACCGGCAGGAATGTTCCGGCACCGACGTGAAGACAGACATTTTCCATATCCGTCCCCTTGTTTTTTATCGCTGTCAGTTCCTCTTCGGCAAAATGCAGTCCCGCAGTAGGGGCAGCTACCGAACCGCGGTATTTTGCATACAGAGTCTGGTAACGTTCAGTATCTACAGCCTCCGAATCCCGGTCAAGATAGGGCGGGATAGGTACACTGCCGCAGATTTCGAGAACCCGCGAAAAAGGCAGTCCTCCGGACCAGGAGAATTCCACCACGGCCGTTTCCTGCTCACGCTCTACCAGCACGGCTTCGAGACCGAGAGAGAGAACTTCGGGGTCATTTTCCGGATTGTAAAGATGCAGTACATCGGATTTCCAGCGTTTAATGTTGCCTACGATGCATTTCCACCGGCAGGAAGCCGTTTCGGCGAAAATCCGGCTGTATTCCGGAGGACTGGCCGGCTCCAGACAGAAAATTTCTATGTGGGCTCCTGTCTCCCGCTGGAAATGCAGCCTGGCCGGGACTACTTTCGTGTCGTTGAAGACCATTATGGAATTATCCGGTATGAAATCCACGATTTCCCTGAAGGTATGTCCGGAGACTTTTCCGTGCCGGTAGCACAGCAGTTTGGACATGTCCCTTTGCGGAAGCGGGTATTTCGCTATCCGTTCGTCCGGGAGGCAGTAGTCATAGTCCGATATTCTGATTTCTGGTATCATCTGGAAAATTTTCGGCGAAAATACACAATTACGGCGTATTTTGAAAATTCCGCGGTACGTTCGGGAAACGATTTCCCTTATCTCACCCGAAATTACAAATGTAAATAACAATATTTAATCCGCATAATACATTTGTAAACAATCAATAGCAGACATTTGTTTGCGTGTTATAAAGTTGAACAGAGTCGGTTCGGGATAATTCAATAATGTAAACACAATAATAATCGCCATTATAATTATTTAATACCCAATATATTATATAGTATTATGTAAATTTATACTCTAACTTGTCGCGCGGTTCCGGGTCAAACTTTACCGAAACATACGGACAGAATGATTATTTAATAGATTAACATATTAAAAACCAAGATATTTACTCAGATACCTAAACAATAACTTCAAGTCATTACCGTCACTCCCCTATCATATTTTACAAATGTAATCCGAAAACAAGTTACATTTGTTATTAATTAAATTATTACATTTGTAATCAAATCGAATACAATCATGAACGAGCGTCTCGAACAGTTTCTGGCAGCTGAAAACATATCGCAGGCAGCTTTTGCCGATAAAATCAACGTGGCAAGAGCGAGTGTTTCACATATTCTTTCGGGCCGGAACAAGCCGGGGTACGAATTTCTTCTGAATCTGACCAAATACTACCCTGCCCTGAATATCGAATGGCTGATTAGCGGCAAAGGGAAAATGTACAAGACGGAAAAACCGCGGTATCCGGCTTCCATGGCCGTATTGCCGTTTCCGGCAGAGGTTCCTGCCGAAGAAGTTCCGGCAGAAGATACCGTTGTCGGGGAAAAACCGGCACGAGAGCCTGAAAATGAAGGAATTGCCGCTGCCGATACTCCTGCGGCCCAGAGAAAGGTCCGGAAAATCATCGTTTTCTACGACGACAGCACTTTCGAGGAATTCAGCCGATAGAATTTGAACCCGAATCTGTCGAAAATGGCTCATCGACTGCATAAAATCACTATCTTTGCCGCACTGTCCGACAGAATCAATACGGCAGAGCGACATTTATTATGTACAAGCAGATTATCCGCCCCATTCTTTTCAGCTTTTCTCCCGAAACAGCGCACAACCTGACTTTCGCCGCACTGAAAATACTGAGATTCATACCGTTCGCCGGTAAAATCATCAGGATGACCTACAAGTGCGATGCACCGGAGCTTGAACGGGAGGTTTTCGGCCTGAGATTCAGGAATCCCGTGGGTCTGGCCGGCGGCCTCGACAAAAACGGCGAATTTTACAACGATCTGGCGAATTTCGGCTTCGGATTCGTGGAAATCGGCTCTCTGACACCCGAACCCCAGCCCGGGAATCCAAGACCGCGCCTGTTCCGCTCAGTCCGCGACAGGGCCATAATAAACCGTATGGGCATCAATAACAAGGGTGTGAAAAACGCCGTGGAGCATCTGAGGCGGGAAAAGCCCAATGTACTGATAGCCGGGAACATATCGAAGAACACTTCGAGTATAAACGATGATGCGGCGAAGGATTACGAATCCGCATTCGCCCTTCTGTATGATTTCGTGGATATGTTCGTCATAAATATTTCCTGTCCGAATGTCAGCGGTCTGTCGGATCTGCAGGATGTTTCATTCCTGTCCGACATCGTCGACAAACTGCTGGACCTCCGGATGTATTTCGACGAATACAGGCCTGTCCTGATCAAGGTCTCCCCCGATATTTCGCATCAGCAGCTCGATGAAATCATAGACTATGCTCTCATGTCGGGTGTGGACGGCATAGTCGCCGGAAACACGACAAGATCGCGCGACGGTCTGACGTTGCCGAAGGAAAAAATAGAGGAAATCGGCAACGGAGGAATGTCCGGGGCGCCATTGTATGCCAAAAGTCTGGAACTGGTCAGGTATATTGCCGCCAAATCGAAAGGGAAACTTCCCATCATCGGCGTCGGTGGCATCATGTCCGCCGCCCAGGCTAAGGAAATGCTCGATGCAGGAGCCTCGCTCGTGGAAATCTACAGCGGCTTCATTTATGAGGGGCCGTCCCTGATAAAGAAAATCAAGAAAGCCATACTCGGAAAACAATGACAACAGCAGCGATTTGCACGATAGGAGATGAAATCCTTATCGGCCAGATAACGGATACGAATTCGGCCGGAATAGCCAGGGAACTGGGGAAAAACGGCATCAGGACCACTATGATGATGTCGGTCGGGGATTCGGCCCGGGAAATAGAAGAAGCCGTACTCAAAGGATTGCAGACCAATGATATCGTAATCATCACGGGAGGACTCGGCCCTACAAAGGATGATGTCACGAAAAAGGTCCTGTACACTCTTTCAGGGAGCGAAGGATACAGGACAGATGCACGCCAGTTAGAAATCATTCACCGGATATTGTCTTCCAGAGGTCTGGATGTACTGGAAATCAACAGACAGCAGGCTTCGGTCCCGTCACGGTGCGATGTCATTCCCAATCAGCTCGGGACTGCCCCGGTAATGGCTGTCAGATTCCCTGAAGAACGGTTCGGTCACCGTGCCGTGCTGTATTCTCTCCCGGGCGTACCGTATGAAGCGCTCGGGGCCTTGCCGGACGTTATGGCGGATATAAGGTCCGCCTTCTCCATAGCGACCATCAGGCACAAGACCATAATGACATACGGCATAGCGGAATCCGCCCTCTCCGAAAAAATTTCAGGATGGGAAGCGAATCTTCCCGAAAATGTCCGGCTGGCATATCTTCCTGATCCGTTGAAGGGAGTTGCCCTCAGGATGTCCGTATACGGAGAGTATTCCGAAGAGAGCGCCGACGGGATATTCAGGAGGCAGACATCGCTTCTTAAAGAGATTCTCGGCAGCAGCATATATGCGGAAGAGGAAAAGACGCTGCAGGAAGTCACGGGAGAACTTCTGCTTGCTGCGGGAAAAACCGTCAGCACCGCTGAATCCTGTACCGGCGGACTTGTAGCCTCGCTTCTGACGTCCGTTCCAGGCGCATCCGGATATTACCTCGGCTCCGTAGTCTCGTATGCCAACAGCGTAAAGGAAAATGTCCTCGGCGTACCTGCAGAAGTCATAGACACTTACGGAGCCGTAAGCCCGCAGTGCGCCGCTGCCATGGCTGAAGGAGTGCGCCGTCTTACGGGAAGCGACTATTCCGTGGCGACTACCGGCATTGCCGGCCCCGGGGGCGGCTCTGAAGAAAAACCTGTCGGACTGGTATGGGTCGGGATTAGTTCAGACAAAGGTACCCGTACGGTGAAATTCAGTTTCAGAAATGACAGACTGCGGAATATAGAGAGATTCGCGGCTTCAGCACTGAATGCATTGAGGCTGGAGATAGTCTGAATTCCGGCTCAAGTATGCGCTCTCCGGTCAGGAGGCATTACCTTAGAATCCGCAGCAGGTTTCCGCCGGCGATTTTTTCTATGTCGGATTCAGTATAGCCCCTCAGACGCAGTTCGTCCAGTACTGCGGAGAAATGCGAGACATCTTCCATACCCTCGGGAGTTACGGAAATGCCGTCGAAATCGGACCCTAACCCGACATGATCCGTTCCGACGAGCGATACCGCGTGGTCGATATGGTCGCAAATCCTCCTGAAAGACGGGCGTTCGAGCGCAGCCAGAGCATCTTCCACTTCATACCAGGCGGCACGTTTCACAGGGTCGGCCGGGTCCTTTATGAATTCGGATTCGACGGCGTCGCCGCGTTCTTCAAGTCCTGACGCGGCAAGTACGCGTGAGAAGGCGTCATCGAGAAATACGGGATAGAAATTTATCTGAATCACTCCGCCCGCAGCGGCCAAAGCCCTGATCATGTCATCGGACATATTCCGTGGATGGTCCGCAAGCGCCCTGCAGCAGGAATGCGTAGCCACAACCGGTGAGTCGGAGGACTTCAGGACATCGTAAAAGGAAGCGTCCGATATGTGCGAGACATCGACCAGCATTCCGAGACGGTTCATCTCCCGGACGACTTCCCTGCCGAAGGGGCTCAGACCGTTCCATCGGGGACTTTCGGGGGTGCAGGAGTCGCAGATGGCATTGTGCCGCGAATGCGACAGGGTCATATAACGTATTCCGCAGCTGTAGAAGAACCGCAGAAGCGAGAGGGAATCCTGTATCGCCGATCCGTTTTCTATGGCGAGAAAGACGGAAACCCGTCCTTCCGATCTGGCTTTGAAAGCTTCTTCGCGGGATGTGACGACCTCGGCCAGGTCCGGGCATGCCGCCACGGCATCGCAGGTCTCCCCTATGAGTTTCACTGCGTATGCGGTAGCCTCGTCCGGAGCGAGGGAAGCAGGTACATACATGGCGAAAAACGCCCCGTCCACTCCCCCTTCCAGCATTTTCGGGAAATCTACCTGACCGCGGGAGTTCCGTATGCCCACGTTTCTGAGCCTGTGTATCTGCGACGGAGTGTCGCAGTGCGAATCGAGAACGAACATAAACGCCTGTCGTTTTATGCAAGTCTCTGACGGACGGCTTCGAACAGGACGGCAGACGCGGCAGCGGAAACGTTCAGCGAAGAAATCTCCCCCGCCATAGGTATCGAAGCCTTTTCATCTGAAAGTTCCATCATGGCCTGTGAAATTCCCTTCCCTTCCGAGCCCAGGACGAAAGCGCACGGGCCGGTAAGGTCGGTCGAGTAAATGGTCGAGGAGACTTTTTCCGTAACGGCTATCAGCCGGAAACCGCTCTGCTTCAGATAATATGCAGCCAGACGAAGATTCGGCACACGGGATACGGAAATTCTCATCAAAGCTCCGGCCGAGGCCTTGATGGCATCTGCGTTTATCGCCGCCCCTCCCTTCGCAGGAATGATGATGCCGCTGCCGCCGGCACATTCGAGAGTCCTGGCTATGGCACCGAGATTCCTCACATCGCTTACACCGTCCAGAAGGACGATAATCGGATCCGGTTTCAATGCCAGCGCCGTATCTATCAGTGTTTCGAACGGTTCGTAATCGATTTTTGAAATATAGGCTATGACTCCCTGATGTGCGCCTCTGACGGCCCTGTTGAGCCTTTCCGCAGGGACGAACTGCAGAGTGATGTCCTTTTCCCTTGCCAGTTCCAGAAGTTCCCTGAACTGCTGGCCTTCAAGGCCCTGTTTCACTAAAATCTTGTCGAACTTCTTTCCGGCCCTGACAGCCTCGATGACGGGATGCAGCCCGAAAAGATATTGGGATTTCTGTTCTTCCATGATATTGTTCTTCTTTAATTTTCAATACTTTCCACCAATCTGCCCCACTCGTCTGTCCACGCATCGATATCGCGCTTCAGTTCCAGATACTGTCTGGTCAGTTCCATAATATCGTCATCCGCACCAGGAGATGAAAGCGTTTTCTCGATATCCTTCATCTTCTGTTCGGATTCCCCTATATTCCTCTCCAGGAATGCAATCCGGTTCCGTGTTTTTCTCTCTTCCTTCGAAATGAATTTTTTCTGCCGGTATTCCTGCCCCGATGACGGTTCCTTTCGAGTTTCAGCCGCAGGAGTCTCTTCCTTTTTCGGGTTGTCGCCCGAAGATTTCCTTTCGAGTTCGTTCAGATTCTCGATCCTGCGTTTCCGGAGGAATTCCTCCACCCCTCCCAGATGTTCCCTGACCTTGCCGTCACGGAATTCGTAGAGTTTGTCCACCAGACCGTCAAGGAAATCCCTGTCGTGAGAGACGACTATCAGGGTGCCGTCGTATGCTTTGAGCGCCTGCTTGAGAATATCTTTCGAGCGGATATCCATGTGATTGGTCGGTTCGTCGAGAGCCAGAAGATTGTACGGCTTGAGAATAAGTTTCGCCATCGCAAGTCTCGCCCTTTCGCCTCCGCTGAGCACCGCCACCTTCTTGTCGATATCCTCGCCCTTGAACAGGAATGCGCCCAGAATATCCCTGAGTTTAGTCCTTATGTCGCCTGTGGCAATACGGTCGAGCGTCCCGTAGACAGTCTCGTTCCTGTCCAATATATCTTCCTGATTCTGCGCGTAATAGCCGATGCTGACATTATATCCTGTCCTGGCTTCGCCGGACAATGGCTCCAGTTCTCCCATAATGGCCCGCATCAGCGTGGTCTTCCCTTCTCCGTTCCTTCCGACCAATGCCACCTTTTCTCCGCGGCGCACTTCAATATCTGCCCCGGTAAAAACGATTTTCTCCCCATGTCCGTCTCTGGCGGGATAACCCAATGAGAGGTCTGAGGCCTTGAAGACGACATCGCCGGAACGCGGTGCGGGAGGGAATTTTACAGACAGCGAAGAATTGTCCTCCAAATCTATCTCTATACGTTCCAGCCTGTCCAACTGTTTGATACGGGACTGCACCTGGTTCGATTTGGTCGGCTTGTAACGGAAACGCTCTATGAAGTCTTCCGTCTTCTCTATCATTCTCTGCTGGTTCTCGTATGCGGCTTTCTGCTGGGCTATCCTTTCCTTTCGAAGTTCCAGATACCGGCTGTACGGAACCTTGTAGTCATGTATGTGCCCGAGCATGATTTCCACGGTCCTGTTCGTGATGTTGTCCAGGAACTTCCTGTCGTGGGAAATCAGTACGAGCGACCCTCTGTAGGCCTTCAGATAATCTTCAAGCCATTCTATGGATTCTATGTCGAGATGGTTCGTCGGCTCGTCCAGAAGCAGGACATCGGGCTTCGACAGGAGGATTTTGGCCAGTTCGATACGCATGTTCCATCCCTGGCTGAATGTCTCGGTAGCACGTGACAGTTCTTCCGGTCTGAAACCGAGTCCGCAAAGCGTCTTTTCGGCCATTGCCCGAGGAGACTCGGATCTGGTGTATGCAAGGCGGTCGTTGACATCGTTCATCCGCTCTATCAGTTTCCGGTATTCGGGAGAATCGTAATCCTCTCTCCGGGACAGCTGATTCACGATAGAGTCCAGTTCCTCCTCCATTCCGAACAGTTCGGAAAAGGCTGTCATGGCTTCGTCTATGACGCTTTTCCCCCTGTGATGTTCCATTATCTGGGGAAGATACCCTATACGCAGACCGGAGGGCATTTCTATTTTGCCGGAAGTCGGGGTCTGGATGCCGCATATCAGTTTCAGTATGGTGGACTTTCCTGCCCCGTTCTTGCCCACCAGACCGATCTTGTCGCTTTCACTGATATGGAAGCTTATATCATCCAGAAGGGTAAAACCTCCATAGGCTACTGTCAACGAATTTATCGAAATCATGACTACAGTTCGTCGATATGGGAAGCGATGAGGGCTGCGAGATTGGCAGGACAGCGGACAGGATGTCGCGTGACGGCATCGATAAAGCCCAGGACAACCTTCCCGTAGCAGAGCAGGTCTCCGTCCTGATTGAAAATCTCGGACTTCACCTCCAACTTAGCCATAGGCACCTTGTCGATTCGCGACACTATCCTGACGGTATCCCCCATTTTTGCAGGCATCTTGTAGTGCGCTTCCACAGATATTATGGGAAGCATCACCCCTTCCTTTTCTATGCCTTCTATGGGAAGTCCGTTTTTCTGCATCATGTCGGAACGTCCGCACTCGAAGTATCTGACATAGTTCGAGTGATGGACTATTCCCATCTGATCCGTTTCGTAATATCTTACAGCCAGTTCAAGTTCCGATTTCATAATTGTTCTCTTTATCTGTTCCTTAAGGCGGCGAGGGAGGCTCTGGCGGCTTCTATTTTGGCGATGGAATCCGCTTCTTTCTTCCTCTCCATGGCGACGACCTTTTCAGGGGCGCCGGTGACGAACCTCTCGTTCGAGAGTTTTTTCCTCACGCTTTCGAGGAACTGTTCCTGATAGGCTATGACTGCTTCGAGCTTGGCTATTTCTTCTTCAGCGTTTACCAGTCCGGTAAGAGGTACGGACATCTCGAAAGTCCTCACCATAAAGGTCACGCCGGCTTCCGAATCTCCCGACGTTTCCGAAACGGCCACGCTGACATTCGCCAGTTTTTCTATTACGGGTATGACGGTCCCGGGGAATCCCGGTTTGATATTGAGCCTCAGGCTTTCCTTCGGAGAGATATTTTTCTGCTGACGGATATTCCTTACTCCGGCGACGGCACCGCAGGCGTCTTCGAATGCTTCCACATAGTCCGCATCGTACTTTGATGCCGTCGGATAACGCTGGAGCATAATGGTCTCGCCTTCGCTGCGTACGGACATCGCCTGCCAAAGCTCTTCGGTGATGAAAGGCATGACAGGATGGATCATTTTCAGCAGGGCTTCGAAATAGCCGCGCGTAGCTTCCAGTGTCGCGATGTCGATTCCGGTGTTGTATGCAGGCTTGACAGCTTCCAGATACCATGAACAGAAGTCATCCCAGAAAAACTTGTAGATAGTCATCAGTGCATCTGATATCCTGAATTTGGAGAAATGGTCTTCCACCTGCTCCAGAACCTGGCTCAGTCTGTATCCGAACCACTTCACCGCCACAGCGGAAGTTTCCGGCATGGAGGCATTTTCATCTGCCTTCCATCCTGAAATGAGCCGGAATGCGTTCCATATCTTGTTGCAGAAGTTCCTGCCCTGCTCTATCTGCGCCTCATCGTACAGGATATCGTTTCCTGCGGAACTGCAGAGCAACATTCCGAGCCTTACGGCATCCGCCCCGTACTTTTCTATCAGATCGAGCGGGTCCGGAGAGTTCCCGAGGGTTTTGGACATCTTCCTTCCGAGCTTGTCCCTGACGATACCGGTCAGGTAAACGTTCCTGAACGGAATGTCCTTCATGAATTCGTTCCCGGCCATAATCATCCTGGCTACCCAGAAGAAAAGGATGTCCGGACCTGTCACGAGGTCGCTCGTCGGATAATAATACGCCAGGTCGCTGTTCGGCCTGTGGTCCGGATGCCCGGGCATTTCCGGGTCGAAAACGGAAATCGGCCACAGCCAGGACGAGAACCAGGTATCGAGTACGTCTTCGTCCTGTTTCAGGTCTGCGGAGGTAATGTCCGGATTGAGTTTTTTGGCGGCTTCGAGTGCTGCCTCCGGGTTCGGTTCCACCACGAAACGTCCGTCAGGCAGATAGTAGGCAGGTATTCTCTGGCCCCACCAGAGCTGGCGCGAGATACACCAGTCCCTTACATTTTCCATCCAGTGCCTGTATGTGTTCCGGTATTTGTCCGGGATGAGTCTCACTTTCCCGCTTTCCACGGATTCCAAAGCTTCTTTGGCGAGGGCGTCCATTTTCAGGAACCACTGCATGGAAAGGCGCGGCTCTATGACTGCATTTGTCCTTTCCGAATAGCCTACCGGGGAGGTATAGTCCTCGACTTTTTCGAGATTCCCGGCCTCTCTCAGCATTTCTTCTATCTTGCGGCGGGCCTCGAAACGGTCCTCTCCCACCAGTATCCGGGCCTTTTCGTTCAGCCGTCCGTGGTCGTCTATGATGTCGATGACTGGAAGACCGTGCCTCTGTCCTATTTCATAGTCGTTCACGTCGTGGGCAGGCGTCACTTTCAGGCATCCTGTACCGAATCCCATTTCCACATAACTGTCTTCTATGATAGGGATTTCCTTGTTTATCAGAGGGATGAGCACTTTCTTCCCTTTCAGCCAATGATATCTTTCGTCCTCCGGGTTTATGCAGACTGCGGCATCGGCCATTATCGTTTCCGGACGGGTCGTGGCGATGATTATGTATTTGTCCGAAGGCCGGCCGCTGCCGTCGGAAATGAAATACCTGAGATGATAGAATTTGCTGACGGTATCCCTGTGTATGACTTCTTCGTCACTGACGGCCGTATGTCCGACCGGGTCCCAGTTCACCATCCTGATCCCGCGGTATATGTAGCCCTTTCTGTAGAAATACACGAAAGTATTTATGACGGCCTCGCTAAGATCCGGATCCATCGTAAAGCGTGTCCTGTCCCAGTCGCAGGATGCACCGAGCTTGCGCAGCTGGCTGAGGATGATGCCGCCGTGTTTCTCTTTCCACTCCCAGGCGTATTTCAGGAACTCCTCGCGCGTCAGGGACTCCTTTTCTATGCCCTCCGAACGGAGTTTCGCCACCACCTTGTTCTCGGTAGCGATGGATGCGTGGTCAGTTCCCGGCACCCAGCAGGCGTTCTTGCCGTCCATCCTCGCCTTTCTGATGAGCACGTCATTCAGGGTGTTGTTCAGGACATGCCCCATGTGGAGTATGCCAGTGACATTGGGAGGCGGAATCACTATCGTATAAGGTTCGCGTTCATCCGGTTCCGAGTGGAAGAACTTGTGTTTGAGCCAGTATTCGTACCATTTGTCCTCTGTAACCGAGGGGCTGTATTTAGCGGAAAGTTCCATATTGTAATGTTGTTATCAATAAAGTAAACCGCCATATCCTCTGCGGGCCATGACGGTTCCCATGCACAAGGGTGCAAAGATAGAAAGTTTTTCCGTTAAATCAGTAATTTGCCGGCATACATTTTCCTTTTTCCCCTGCCGTTTACCATATCCGGGGCCGAAAGAAACATATATGGCAAAGATACTCTCTTAAAGAGGACGGGAATGGTCACTGCGCGCTCAGGAAATCCTTCAGGTGACGGTAGACTTTATGAACAGGAAGCCCCATCACGGTGTAGAAAGAGCCTTCCATGCTCTCGATACCGATGTAGCCTATCCATTCCTGCACGCCGTAGGCGCCGGCCTTGTCGAAAGGCCTGTATTTTTCAATGTAGTATTCTATATCGCTGTCGCCGAGTTCTCCGAACCGGACTTTCGCCAGATCCGAAAAAGTCTCTTTCTTCTCATTCGATCTTATGGTCACGGCAGTCACCACCTCGTGCTGTCTGCCTGACAATGTCCCAAGCATCCTGACGGCATCGTCCCTGTCCGAAGGCTTGCCCAGCACTTCTCCCGAGCAAATGACAATCGTATCGGCAGTAATCAGTATCTCATCGTCCTCCAGGGGCCTGTGAAAGCCTTCCGATTTGCCTTCCGACATTATGGACGGTATTTCATGAAAGTTTTTCAGTTCCCTGAAATTCTCCCGGAAACTGTTTCCCGTATCCACCACGAAGTCTATGTCGAGACCTTTCAGAAGTTCCTTTCTTCTGGGAGACGCACTCCCGAGAATGATTCTTTTCCCGTTCAAATCCATAGGTCAAAACTTCTCCTTGTACAACGCGATGTCGAGCTGCCATTTTCCCTGCAGCTTCATCACCTTTTCCACAGCTTCCCTGACGCAGTGTTTTCCCCCGGCGCAGGGCGATACGTAGTCCGCCGCCTCTATCGCCTCCTGTACTGCATCGGCCGGGGCGACGCCGCAGCCGCATTTCATCATTACGGGAATATCGGGAAGGTCGTCCCCGAAATACATCACCTGCTCCGGCTCGAGACCGTATCTCGTACAGAAGTCATCGAAATCCTCGATTTTGTCCCTGGAGCCGAGGTAAACGTCTTCAGCCCTGACTCCGCAGGTCAGGAAACGGTTTCTGATACTTTCCGAACGGCCGCCGGTTATGATGGCGACCGGATAGCCCTTCATGGATGCCATCCTGATGGCAAAACCGTCCTTTGAATCGAAGGTGCGGAAAAGTTCGCCGCCCGGAGTGGCCAGTATGCCTCCGTCCGTCATTACGCCGTCCACGTCGAAAGCAAATGCCGCTATGTTTCCGAATAGGGATTCAATGTTTTCCATAGAAGTTCCCGATTAGGAGATGTTTCCGTTTTTCGGTCCTCCGAAGCCTCCCATCGGGAATGTGGCTTTCGGCTTGTCATTTCCGAAACTGATGGTGCCGAACTGCGCCTCATACTTGCCGATATTGTCCTGAAGGGCCAGGAAAAGTTTCTTGGCGTTTTCGGGATTCATCACGATACGGCTCAGAATCTCCGGTTTGGCGAAGCCCGGAAGCATGGAAGCGAAGTCTATGACGAATTCGGCCTGCGAATGGGTTATGATTGCGAGATTGGAGTAGACGCCCTTGGCGATGTCCGGTTTGATTTCGATACTCAGTGACTTGTTCTTATTCTGTTCGTCCATAAAATATGTGTTGTCTTTAAATTCTGCGGAACCATAAATCCTGCAAATTTATCAAATAATTTCGGAAGCTCATTAAGAAAATGTTTTGAATTTTTCATCCGGCTTTTTCCGACAAGGAAGAGAAACCGTTAATTTGTACCGCATTTGTTGTCATCCGTATGCTGATAAGCGATTATTTACTATAATTGCAGTCATTTTTGTAATTTATGGAAGACAGTTCTGCCTTTACCTACAGATGAAGAAAATATTTATATTATCATTGGCAGTAATTTGCAGTCAGGGCTTGCTTTCCGGTCAGTCACGATCTGCAAGCGGCACAGTTACTGATGCGGCTACGGGGAAACCGCTGGAATATATTGCCGTATACTTCAAGAATACTGCATCGGGATGCATTACCGACAGCAGAGGAGAATTTTTCGTGAAAGACGCTTCCGGAGCCGACACCTTAGTCGTGGAAGCCATAGGATACGGGAAGCGGGAAATCCTGATTGAAAAAGAGACTGCGGCAGGTTTGGACATCCGTATGGAACCGGCAAACATAGAACTGTCCGGCGCTGTGGTCAGGCCGAAAAAGGAGCGTTACAGGAAAAAGGACAATCCGGCCATAGACCTTATGCGCAACGTGATTGCCCGCAAGGATAGCAACAGGGTGGAAAGCAGCGGCTGCTACAGATGCAGCCTGTATGAAAAACTCACTCTCTCGCTCGATGACTATACTCCGGATTTCGGGAAGAAAAAGAAGCTGCAGTACCTGAAAGAATATATCGACACTTCGGAAATCACCGGAAAACCCGTGCTTGCGGTCTCCATAAGGGAAACCCTCGGAGAATTCTTTTACAGGAAATCTCCGGAGGAGCGTAAGACCGTCAGGAAAGCATCCAGACACAGCGGAATCGACAGGGACATAGACTACCAGGGGAATCTGGCTGTCGGTCTGGACTTGTTGTTCACCGGTGCTGATATTTTCGACAATGAAGTCGAGTTCCTGATGAACCGTTTTGTCTCCCCGGTTTCTTCCAGTCTGGCACTGTCGTACTATAAATATTACATTATGGGTACGGTAATGATCGACGGGGATCTGTGTACCGATCTGTCTTTTGTCCCGTACAACAGCCAGAGCTACGGCTTTACGGGGAGGCTTTATGTCACGACTGACGGCAAGTATTCCATAAGGAAGGTCCAGCTGAATTTCCCGGCCAGGAGCAATGTAAACTGGATTGACAAGCTGAGGATTGACCAGGAATTTACCAGGACTGAAGAGGGGCTGTGGGCACTGGAACGCGAAGACGCATATGTGAACCTTACCGTAATGGAGGGGGTGCAGGGCGTGTTCGCCCACCATACAAGATATTTTACCGACTATGAAATAGAACCCGACGGGCTTGCGGAAGACCCTGTCTTCAGGATGGACGGGCAGATTGACGTCCTTCCGGGAGCGAAGTCATACAATGACATATACTGGAAGGAAAACCGGCCTCTGCCGCTTTATGCAAGAGAAGAGGCAATAGGCAAGGTTTCGGATGAGATAATGGAAAAATCGTCGGCCGGCATCTGGCTGCGTGTCCTCGACGCATTCGTTTCCGAATGGGTGCAGACATCCGATTCCAGGGAAACCTCAAAGTTCGATTTCGGCCCTGTCCTCAGTACATTCGGGTACAATTACATAGAAGGCCCGAGATTCAGGATCGGCGGAATGACGACCGCAAACCTTTCGAAACGGTGGTTCGGGAAAGGTTATGTCGCATACGGGATAAATGACAGGAAATTGAAGGGAAGCCTGACCCTTACTCACAGTTTCAACGACAAGCTGTATCACCCGAACGAACGTCCTGTCAACAACCTGTCTGTGTCATACACATACGATATCTACAGTCCGGAAGTCATCGGCGAACAGCACGACATCGTCACTTCCCTGAAGGCGGGGACTGTAAAGAAGCTGCAGTACATCCGCAAGGCCGGAATAAGATACGAAAGGCAGTGGCTGAACAGTCTCAGAACCACTATATGGCTGGAAAACGCACGGTATACGCCTGCCACACTCCCGGGACCCGCCGGAAAAGGAACCCTGAGATATCAGATGCTTTCCGACCGTGGGACCGTAATCGACATACCGGACATATTGTCTACTGAAACAGGGGTGGAAATCAGGTGGGCACCGGGAGAGAAGAACTTCAATTCGGCCTCCAGCTTCGTGAACCTCGACAAGGATGTCCCGGTCTTCACATTGAAGCATACCATTGGAATCAATGCCCTCGGAGGGGAATATTATTATAACAGGACGGATTTCAATGCCTTCAAGCGTTTCCATATGTCCGTCGCAGGTATGCTCGATACCAGGCTCAGCGCAGGTATGATATGGAATTCCGTTCCTTGGCCGCTTCTGATAATGCCTGCGGCAAACCAGTCGTTTGCGTATCGCAGGGAGACCTTCCATATGATGAATGCGCTTGAATTCGTCACTGACCGTTATGTCCAGATAAATCTCACCTGGCATATGAAAGGTATGATCCTGAACCGCATCCCTCTGATCAAAAGGCTGAAACTGCGCGAAATAGCCGTTTTCAACGGGATATACGGAGGCCTTTCGGGCAAGAACGACCCTGCCAGTACCCCGGGACTGTTCCTGCTGCCTGAGGGAACGGCACCGCTCGGGAAAATTCCGTATATGGAGGTAGGTGTAGGTCTGGAAAACATACTGCGGCTTTTCAGGGTTGTGTATTTCTACCGTCTGACCTACAGGGACAGCGGAATAGGATGGATCGGCAAATGGGGCGGCCTGCGTTTCGGCGTCTATGCCGATTTTTAGAACAGCAGCGGTTTCCCGGATGCCCCTTCAGAATGTGAGGGCGATGCCGAAAGTCAGGGCGGAGCAGAAAATATTATTGCGCCGGAGGCGGTCGGCAGGGACATAGTCGCCGGCGTCTTCCTCATAGACTTCAGGATGAGTGTATATTTCCTGAAGGGCTACGAGAAAATCCAGTTTGGCTACACGGTTCAGAGAAATCCTGTATCCTCCCCCCACGCGGCATTCCGCAGAAATCCTCGTAGGGATTTTCAGTGCTCCGAATCCTCCGCCGACACTTCCGAAAACTATCCACCTGTTGCGCAAAGGGTCGGTTCCCGAGTACCAGGACAGCCTCATGGAGAGAGGATATACCCTTCCTCCGCGGCCGGCCCCGATGACTCCCGTATAAAGCGAAAGATTCATATTTCCGGACAGGTTCACCCCTCCGTGAACGAGGAACTGTCCGTTTATATGCGGCTTGGATACGAAACCTTTCACATCTATCCTGTCTCCCTCGAAAGAGATGAAATTAGAGTGGAAATAATCCAGAAAATCCACCGCCATGGAAGATTCGATTCCGAAAGTAAACCGGGGATAGTCGCGCCGGGGCTCCCTTTCCCGGCTTTCCATGGATACGGCCCTGCCGCAGCTCAGCGCCGACAGGACGAGGCACGATATGACAAACTTCCCTAATCTCATTTCAGAACAGATATTTGAGGCCCAGATGGGGGTAAAGCGAGTAGACAAGTCCTGCCTTGTACAGCCCGGCCATAAGGTCATTGCCGTCTTTCCTGACATGGATTCCGAGACATGGCTCGACGGTCAGGGAAATGGAAACCGGAACGCAGAAGATATATTCCAGTCCGACGCATCCCGTGACGGCGACCATACAGCCGTACCGTCCTCCCGAGTCGCGCAGATAACCGACATCCGCTCCCGGTCCGGCAAAAAAACGGATGGATTCTCCGGAAGGATAGTCCTTTCCCGAAAACACATACTGATATGTTATGCCTGCCGAAATTCCGGGGGCGTCACAGTAGCCCGGAATCACTCCGGCCATGTCGATATTCAAGGACAGGTTCAACAGTTCGTCTTCTTTTACGGCTGTACGGTATGAAGCGGAGAATTCGTTGAAACAGAGGGATATTCCTGCAGCTTTGGCATAACTTCGGCCTTGGCCTGCCTCCTGACGGACATTTTCGGCCGGAGACTGGAAATGCACTGCAAGCAGTGCCGTGATGGCCGCTATGCAGACCTCTGCCTTCATAATCAGATGTTTTTCTGCATGTGCTTCATCCTGTGACCCAGAAAATCGCGGTATCCCACTACCTTGAAGCCCAATCGCAGATAAAGCGCTTCGGCTGCGGGCTTGTCTTCATCCACTATCAGACCGGCTACCGTAAAGCCTTCTGCCGCAGCTCTTTCGAGCATAGCCTTGAAAAGTCTTGAACCTATACCCATGGAACGCATCGAAGGGTCCACTCCGGCAGAATCCAGATAAAATTCACCGGCTTCCGTTTCCACGGCATTTCCGAAATCGCCGCCCGAGGCGAATTCCCGGGTCATGACATCCAAAACCGGCTGTTTCAGTTCCTGATATCTGGCCCCGTCATATCCGTTCATCATACCTGCCACACGGAAGGAACCGTCCGGCATGAGAACTTCGGCCACTTTGGCATACCGGTAGCTGTAGACGTTGTCTTCCGCCTCGACGAAAGTCCTTATCATATCGGTAAACCGCTCAAGTGTAAGCCCTTCCTGCATCGCGAGGAATTCTTCCACGGGCCAGGCCATAACTATCAGTTCCGCCACACGCGCCGCATCTTCCCTGCGGGCATCCCTTACGCGGATTTCGGCTGTCTTGTCCATAACTGTCAGATATATTTGAATTCCATATAAGTGGCACCGAGTTCATCGTTGAAACTGCCGCCGATGAAACCGACCAGATCTCCGTGCGCTATCCTGCCTTCTTCTTCCAGCATCTTCACCGCATTGGTCACGAAAGCCTCCTTGCTCTTCTGGACAGGGAATCTGTAGCAGTAAATATCGTACGCCAGTGCCAGTTCGCGCATTGTAAAGTCGTTGTAGCACATGGCATAAATCGGCACCTTGGGCCTGAATTCGGAAAGATACCGCCCTGTACGCCCTGTCCATGTATCGAAGATAATGGCCTTTACCGGAAGGCTCTGCGTGGCCATCACCAATTCCTTCGCCAGAACGGCTGCTATGGGCTTGGTCACCTTTTCCAGATTCAGGTCGAGGGATACGTCGATGGATTTTTCCGCTTCCTTGGCTATCCTGGCCATAGTAGACACTGCCTCTACCGGATATTTTCCGCTGGCCGTCTCCCCGCTCAGCATTATCGCGTCGCTGCTCTGGAAAATGGCATTCGCCACATCGGTAACCTCTGCCCTGGTCGGGCGGGGATTCTCTATCATACTGTGAAGCATCTGCGTGGCTATGATGACAGGTTTTTTCCTGGTCCTGCACTTGTGAATAATCTGTTTCTGTATCAGCGGTATCTTCTCAGCCGCGATTTCCACGCCGAGATCGCCCCTGGCCACCATCACGGCATAGCAGTGCGAAAGGATTTCGTCGAGGTTGTCTATTCCCTGCTGGTTTTCGATTTTTGAGATGATTTTAAGATGGCTGTGCCTTTCATCCAGAATCTTCTGTATCTCCAGCAGGTCATCCTTGCTCCTGACGAACGAGTGGGCTATGAAATCGATATCCGCGTCTATGGCCCATTCGATGAATTTCCTGTCTTTTTCGGTCAGGGCCGGAAGTGCGATGTGGACGTTGGGCACATTCACGCTTTTCCTGCCCCTGATTACTCCGTTGTTCTGCACCTCGCAGAGGAGTTTGTCATCGTCCTTCCCCGTTATGAAAAGATCGACCGCCCCGTCGTCTATGAGGACGTGGGAACCCACGGGGACGTCAGAGACGAAATTGTCATACGAAGTATAGAGGACAGGGTAACTGCACATCTTGTCGGGTCCGTTGTGGATTTCTATCCAGTCCCCCTGGCGGACATTGAATCCTTCCGGGTCGGCGACTTGCGTAAGCCGGACCTCCGGGCCCTTGGTATCGACGAGTATGCCTATTTTGTCGGAGACTTGCCGGACATTGTCCACTATCTTCTGAGCGCCTTCGAGAGGTGCGTGGGCGGAATTGATTCTGACGATGTTCATCCCGCTTTCATAAAGCCTGGTCAGAAAATCCACGTCGCATCTGAAATCGGAGACGGTGCAAATGATTTTGGTCTTCTTTTCAAACATTTTTCTCGGGTTAATCAGCCTGTAAATACCGGTCGCGAATTTAAGAAATAATTGTTAATTTTGCCCAATTCAAAAATGACAAATTATGGGTTTCGAGGATAACTCCGTACATACCAGGATGTTGCCGCCTCTTCCGGAACGTATGAGGCCTGCTTCCATAGAAGATTACGTGGGGCAGAAGCATCTGGTCGGGCCCGGCGCCGTAATCCGGCAGATGATGGAAAGCGGCTCCCTGCGTTCCTTCATACTGTGGGGGCCTCCGGGCGTAGGCAAGACGACCCTAGCGAAAATCATTGCCTCGACCATGAATCTGGAATTCTATACGCTGTCTGCCGTAAGCGCAGGAGTGAAGGAGGTGCGCGAGGTCATAGACAAGGCCCGGAGCGAGTCCATCTTCTCTACCGCCAATCCTCCCGTCCTGTTCATCGATGAAATACACAGGTTCAGCAAATCGCAGCAGGATGCGCTTCTGGGGGCAGTGGAAGAAGGAATCGTGACCCTGATAGGAGCCACTACCGAAAACCCTTCCTTTGAAGTGATAACACCTCTGCTCTCGAGATGTCAGGTTTTCGTGCTGAAGCCTCTCGTAAAGGAAGACCTCGAAATCCTCCTGAACCGCACCGTCACACAGGATGTCCTGCTGAAGACGCGCCGGTTCGACATCAGGGAAACCGCAGCCCTGTACCGCTACAGCGGCGGAGACGCACGCAAGCTGCTGAACATACTGGACCTGATAGTTTCGACATACAGGAGCGACGAGACAGTGGTCATCGACGACCGCACCGTGACTTCCCGCCTGAACGAACATCTTTCCGTCTATGACAAGGGCGGGGAAATGCACTATGACATCATATCGGCTTTCATCAAGAGCATAAGGGGTTCGGACCCCAATGCAGCCGTCTACTGGCTTGCCCATATGCTTAACGGCGGCGAAGACCCTCTGTTCATCGCCAGACGCCTTTGCATCCTCGCTTCCGAAGACATAGGCCTGGCGAATCCCAATGCCATGCTCCTGGCCAACGCCTGCTTCCAGACCGTTCACAATATCGGTATGCCTGAAGCCCGGATACCCCTGTCGGAAACCGCCATTTACCTGGCATCGTCCCCGAAAAGCAATTCTGCATACCTGGCCGTGGACAAGGCTATGGCTCTGGCCCGGGACACCCAGGATGCTCCTGTTCCCCTGTATCTGAGGAACGCGCCTACCGGACTGATGGAAGAACTTGGCTACAGCGACGGGTACAAGTACGCCCATGACTATCCCGGACACTGGACCGACCTGGAATTCATGCCCGAAAGTCTCTCCGGAACCGTTCTGTACGAACCTGCGGACAACAGGCGCGAAGAGGAAATGAAGGCGCGGCTCTCGAAAATGTGGAAAAAATATTACGGGGAATGACCGGCCCGATGCGCGGGAATCCGGAATCAGAAAACGTCGGTAAAGTTCCTGAAAATCCAGAACAGGATGATTATGACCAGAATGACTCGTATCGCGGCACCTCCGGAAAGGGCGCCGCGGATTCTGTCGAGGACTGCCCGAGTCTTTTCCGGAACTTTCAGAGCCTGCAGCGACACTGTCGTCAGATAAACGGCAATATAAGGAATTGCCGCCACTGTCAGCGCATTATAATGCACTGCAGCGGCAATGTCGCCGTTCAGCAGACTGTGAATGGCTCTCTGCGAGCCGCAGCCGGGACATTCCAGTCCGGTAAACATAAAGAACAGGCATTTGGGATACAGTATTCCGGTCCCCGGGTCGTGGATACCGTAAAGAAAAACAGCCGCTGCCAACAATATCACAGCGGCAATGACTGTCAGAACCGTAACGGTCCGTTTCCTGCCTTTTGCAAAATGCCCCAATGTGCTCAGGCGAAAAACTGTTCGCCAATATCCCACCAGGCAGCCCAGGTGACTCCGGCTATAAGCAGGATAATGTACAGAACCCACCAGAAACAGGATATCACTATACCCCAGACCGACCAGTTCCTGGCCTTTCTGGAGAATGTCCGGGCATCTTCATAGTTTCCCGCATTCCATGCCGGGTCCACCTTGGACGCATAGACGATTCCTACTATACCGAAAGGCACGCAGCAGGCAAGTGTCACCAGTATCGACAATACCAGATAGGCCGGCGGTCTCTGTCCGTCATATGCCGGACGGGAGACGGACTGGCTGTCATACTGCTGGTCAGTGCCGCAATGGGTACAGAAACGTACCCCGTCGGGAATTTCCTGTCCGCAATTCTTGCAAAACATAATCAGAATATTGGAAGTGTCCTGTCGTTGTCCACGTATTTTTCGTTGAAGGTCTCATCCGTCAGGGTGATCATATAAATGCCCTTGATGAACATAAGAACACCCCAGAGATAGCAGGAGAACAGGGATATGACGATGCAGATCACGCCTGCGGTAGTCTTTCCGAGATAGAAATAGTCTATTCCGAGTCCTCCGAAGAAAATCGCAAGCAGTCCTGCCACAAGCTTGTCCTTTCCCTTTTCACCCACAGCCCCCGATGCTGCTACAGGCTCGCCGCAGGTCGGACAGAATTTCGTATTTTCAGATACTTTCGTCCCGCATTTGCGGCAGAACACGTCTTTAATCACCGGCGCTCCGCAGTGAGGGCATACCGATGCTGAATCGGAGATTTCCTTTCCGCATTCCTTGCAATTAGTCAAAGCCATTTTCAATAGGTTTTAGAAACTGTCTGTACAGTCGGTTACATTTTGTAAAAATAATGAAAATTCCCGAAAAACCAAAATATCAGAAAGGATAGCCTACACCGAAATGAACGGCAAAACCGTCGCGCCGCAGCCATTCTCCGGGTCTGAGCCATCTGCTGCCTTCCGCTCTCGCGGGATCATGCAGTCTCATACCCATATCGAGCCTCAGCAGCAGAAAATTCAGGTCCAGTCTTACGCCAAGGCCCCAGTTCGCCGCGATACTCTGCGCGAATGTCTTCATCATCAGCTTTGAGGCGGAACTGTTCTCTCCGCCGGTATCTCTCAGAGTCCATACGTTTCCGGCATCCACGAAAAGCGCCCCGTCCACTTTCCAGAACATCTTGAATCTGTATTCCACGTTGGCTTCTATTTTCATGTCGCCGGTCTGGTTGGCTATGATGAAGGTCTTGTCGAGCGGAGCGAGACCCGGTCCGACGGATCTGGCCTGCCACCCTCTAAGGCTGTTCGCACCGCCTGCATAGAAATGCTTTTCGAAAGGCAGGGCGGTCGAATTGCCGTAGGCATACCCCGCCCCTATCAGAAACCTCGTGGCCAGAGCCTGGCCGTCATTGCGTCCGAAACGCCAGGTCCTGCCTACGGTGAGTTCGCCACGGACATACTGGGAAAACGGAGTGTTCCATATCATCCCGGAGCCGTTCGAATCTTTCCTCATCAGCGGCTTGAATGCACTGAGGACATTGCCGGCTATGTCGGCCTGGAAGCGGACATAGAAAAACGAGGTTTTGGGGACGACATCGGAATTGGTCGTATAATACAGGATTCCTCCCGACCCCAGGTCGAAGTGGTCCTGATAGGCATTTCTCATGAACGGGTCGCTGGAAAGGGTGTTGAAGAACGACTGGTCGAGGTTGAAAAGCCGGACTACGTTGAACTGCAGCGGGTAGAACTGATAGTAGAATCTGCCCCTGTAGCTTCCGCTGTAACCGAAAGAAGTGGAAATGATGTTCCTGGTATATTCGGGCCTGTTCTGGTAGTTGTACGAGAAATTGATGTCTGTCCGCGGTACGGCACCCGGGAAAAGCCTGTACGGCAGCAGGAAGAATTTCGGGAAACTGAGCCCGGCGGAAACTCCGAATTCGTTGGAATGGATATTGTCGTTGAACTTGAACTGGAAATTTCCCATGAAACTCAGGTTCAGCCATTCTCCGCCTCTGAATATGTTCTTGTGATAGTACGACAGCTGCGGAGAGATACCGAAAAGCCCCGAGGAGTTTGAGGAGGCTTCGAGATTTACCTTGACACCCTGAAGCTTCGACCTGGTAAGATTTATTTCGCAGTCTACCATATTGGTGTCCGTCTGGGTCATTTCGACGTTGACACTGCTGAAAACCCTCAGGGAAGAAAGCCTGTTGTAGGTATTGTTCACCCGGCTTTCCCTGTAGATCTGTCCGGGTCTGAGGGTATTGAGGTCCGTCAGGACCTTTTCCCTGAATTTCAGGTCGGCAGGATATGAAATGGACACGTCGCCTATCCTGAATCTGCACAGCGGCCTGGCGTCCGACTCTGCCTCGTTCCTGGTATAGTTCCTTATCTGCATATCGAGAATGGCCGAGTCAGTACTGCCGAGGGTATCCGCCTCGAAGAAAAAGTAGTTCTTGTTGAAGTTGTAGAACCCCCTGTTCCTCATATATGCGGCAATCCTATCCGTCTCGGCATCAAGGAGACTTTCCGAAAGCGGCATTCCCGGCTTCAGCGAAACCAGGGACGAATCACGGTAGAACTCTTCCGAGAAGTCTCCCTGCGGCACAGTGATGCTGATTTCCTTTATCGGATAGCGTTTCCCGAGGGTGATGTCATAACTGACATATACCCTGCGTTTCTTCACTTCGATACCGGTATCTACTTTCGAGTGGAAATATCCGAGGTATTCCAGATGGCGGGTAATGTTCTCCACGGAGCTTTCCACCATCTCAGGGTCATATACTACAGGTGCGACCCCTATCTTCTGCACGAACTTGTCCCAGCCCTTCCCCTTGCCGTTGGTCCAGTTGTAGACGTTCAGGAAAGGATTCCACCCGAACATAAAATAAGAGTTGGGCCTCTGTTTGAGATACGGCTCTATCTGATTTGTATTGAATGACTTGTCATTGGTTATGCTTATATTGTTCTTCGCCAGGCGGAATTCTCCATCCTGCAACACTCTCGTCGTGCTGCAGGAAGCGAGGACAAGTGCCGCAATACCGGCAGCCAGCACTTTCCGGATGCCGGAGTACGATGGTTTCCGGCTTCCGCCGCAACGTCCGCAGCTATTTTCCCGCAATTTTTCCATAAAATACGATGCAAATATACGCAACCGTTTATATATCCGTGAAGATAAATATAAGAAATATTCGCAAAGCTGAATTTAAATGATATATTTGCAGCCGAAAATTACAATCCGACTCAATCGGATGCGTGATTTCCAGTGAAACCGTTTAAGTCAGTTTACCAGAAATGAAGAACAAGTACATTGATCTGATTGACCAGACATTCGAATTTCCGCAGGATGAATTCAAGGTGGAAGATGGAGAACTTTACTTCCACGGCATCAATATGATGGACATCATAAACCAGTACGGGACACCTTTGAAGATCACATATCTGCCGAAAATATCCTCCCAGATCCAGAGGGCCAAGAGGATGTTCAACGTGGCAATGGCGAAGGCCGACTACAAGGGAAGCTACCACTACTGCTACTGTACGAAAAGTTCGCATTTCGAATTCGTGCTGAGGGAAGCCCTGAAAAACGACATACACATCGAGACATCGTCGGCATTCGACCTTAACCTGATAGAAGCCCTCGAAGCGGAGGGTGCAGTGGACAGGGACCTCTACATCGTTTGCAACGGCTTCAAGAAACCGGCCTA
>CALVBH010000068.1 GCA_944325765.1 uncultured Bacteroidales bacterium | reverse complement strand
GCCCTCTTCCGGCAATGACGGTATCTTCGAAGTGGTATTTCGGGGCATCGTCACTGTCCGAAACGGCAGCTATGCCACCCTGGGCATTGTAGGAGTTGCTGTCGGTAATGTCCATCTTGGTCACGATGCCGACTTTCCCGTGCCTTGACGCACACAGGGCGGAGTAAAGCCCGGCCAGTCCGCTACCTACCACCACATAGTCATAGTTGAGTTCCATAAGTCAAAACTTTATTTGCACCACCTGTCGAGCCAGTCGAAATATTCCCTGTGCCAGAACAGGGCGTTCTGCGGCTTGAGAATCCAGTGGTTCTCGTCCGGGAAAACTATCATTCTGGAAGGGACGCCCATCATCTGGGCGGCGTTGTAGGCCGCCATTCCCTGGTCGACGGGCACCCTGAAGTCCATGCCTCCGTGAGTGACCATAAGCGGGGTATGCCAGTTGGTCACCAGTTTGTGAGGGGAGTTAGCATAGTGTCTTACGGCGGCGGGAGCCGTGCTCCACGGAGAACCTCCCTGCCTGATGCCGCCGAATGTCTCCCCGTCGCCTGCCGGGCCGGTCTGCGGTTTCGCGGATGCGGCGTATTCATGCAGGCCGCCGTTGTCCCAGTTCGGGAACCACATTTCTTCAGTAGTCATATACATGTGCTCCTCGTTGAAGATGCCGGCATGCGCTATGAAGGCATCGAATACGTCACCATGCACTCCGCACAGATAGTAGACGGAATAGCCCCCGTAGCTGGCTCCGCAGGCAGCCATCCTGCCTATGTATTTCTCCTTTTTCAGGGCTTTGGCAGCCGAGATGTAGTCCTGGATGTTCAGCCCGCAGTAGTCGCCGGAAATCTGTTCCGTCCATTCCTGTCCGAAAGCGGTCGTTCCCCGTCTGTTCGGAAGCACCACGACATATCCCTGGGATGCCATAAGCCTGTAATTCCATCTGTAGGACCAGCCCTGGCTCAGAGTTCCCTGAGGTCCTCCCAGACAGATGAGTATGGACGGATAGACCTTGTTTTCATCGAATTCCGGCGGGTAGATGACCCAGGTAAGCATATCCTTCCCGTCGACAGTCCTGATATGCCGGGCTTCAGTCTTCGTTTCAGCCAGTTTGCCTGAAAGTTCCGTATTTTCGTCCGATACGGGCCTGATGACTGTGCTGTCGGCACTGGCTTCCACAGACACTATTTCAGTCGGGAAATCCATACTGCAGAAAGTCGTCAGCATGTTTACGGAAGGACCGGAGTCCTCGATAAAGAACGGCGAATCGAAATCATACCACAGTTCCCCGTCCGTCACCCTCGTGATTTTCCCCTCCGGGGCAATGTCGGCGGCGAATATTCCCTGAAGGCCCTCTGCGAGGGCGTTGAAATAGATTTTCTCTGAAGTGCCGTTCCAGACAGGAGCGGCCGCATTGTATCTGAATTCCTTTGTCAGATCCCTGACATTGCCGAGCATCGGCACCTTCTTTCCGGTATCCGGGTCGCTTTTCCAGCCGAAATCGGCGACCATCAGCCTCTGTTTGTCGGCCTCGTAGCCGTCCCGCTCCATACTTATCCAGCAGAGCATGGTGCCGTCCGGCGACCAGACCGGATTGGTGTCGTAGCCGCCGCCCATGCATACCCGGGTGCATTCTCCGGAAGCCACGTCGTACAGATAGATTTCGGAATCGGTGGAGAAGGCATAATGTTTCCCGGTCATTTTCTTGCAGGAATACGCTATGGTCTTTCCGTCAGGGCTCCAGTCCAGCTGTTCGATGCCGCTGAATGGTTCCAGGGGCAGTTCGTACACTTCCTTTTCTCCTGCCAGAATATCTTTCGAGTTTTCCGGCGTGACGGCTTTCGACTTGGCATATCTGAGATTTATTTCCGCTATGAAGGTATGCGGTATTTCGAGGACCCAATGATCCCAGTGCCTGTACATCAGGTCATCGGTGAGTAAGGCGTCAGACTTGTCCAGATCTCCGTAAATGTCCGCCGGCTTCCTTACGCTGCCCTTTACTGTGCTGACATACATTATCATACTCTCGTCCGGAGAGAGCTTGAATTCGGATATTCCGGCAGGAATCTCCGAAATCCGTGTCTCGTTCCTGAGCACCGGGCCTTTTTTCGTCTCCCTGACATCGGAAACATGTATCTGGCCGTTTTTCAGGTAGATGATTTTCTTCCCGCCGCAGCACCATCTGGCATTGCTGACGGTATTGGCGGAAGCCGTGAGCTGGTGCTTTCCGCTTCCGTCGGTGTTGCAGACATAAATATTGCCGCAGGACTTGTTTTCCTCTATGGACGTGTAGGATACATTATATAATATTCTGCTGCCGTCCGGCGAAAGCTGCGGGTCAGAGACACGTCCGTATGACAGGAGGATTTCCGGAGTCATCTTCCCGTCCCTGACTTCGATGTCCGGTTTCCCTATGTATCCGGTTTCCGTATTCTTTTTCATGATGTCGTAACTTCTTCTTACCAGAAATGAAAGGGCGTAGACGATGCAGGCTATCCCGACGACCCAGGCCAGTGCCTGGAGGATTCCTTTGACCGTATCGGCCGTCTTTCTGTTTTTCTTCATTCCCATATTATCCTTTTTTATGTTGTCCTTAAATGTAAAGTTTCATCATTTCTTCGGTCAATGCCTTCATTTTCATACGAATGTCTTCGGGGGACAGCACTTCTACGGCCGGTCCGTGTCCGAGGAATTCGAGGAAAAGACTTTTGTTCGGAGATGCAAATATCGAAAAAGTTGTCGATTTTTCATCTTCTTTTATGACGGTTTGGGTATGGTGTAGAGGCAAATCCCTGATATACGACGCTTCTTTCCCGTATGCACGGAAGATGATCCTGCGTCCCGGAGTTTCCGACAGGTAAGGCCCGAAGGCCGTGGCGAAGAGCAGGTCGATGTCGAAGCCGGCCGGCATACCGAAGGTTTCGCGGAGTATTTCCAGCTTTTCTATTCTGTCGAGGGCGTAGACCCTGAGACCGTCATTCTGCTCCGACCATCCTATGAGATACCATCGCTGGGCTGACTCCTTTATGCCGTAGGGGCGGACAGTCCGTATTTCCGACACGGTCTCCCCGTATTTCCGGTAAACGAGCCTGACTGGATGGTTTTCCTGCATCGCGTTCATCAGTATGGTCAGATGTTTCTTTCCGGACGGGACCTCTTCTACGGAAATCCTTCCGGACAGGCGTTCCCTGGCGAGGGTCAGCATATTGTTTACCGTGAACGTGTCTATGAGCCAGGCTATGCCGGCATCCCTGTCGCGGAGTTCGTCTCCGCCGGGTATGAAGTAGCGGCGGGAACTCCTGTCGCACCGGATTTCAATGCCGAAGATGCCGGCGATGGCTTCCCTGTGGTTGTTGAATGTGCGTCGCGGGTATTCCGGGCCGAACTTGCGTTTCCAGGCCCCGCGGATTTCCTCCAGGGTCATCCCGCTTTCTCCGGCCGTAATCAGTTCCTGGACGAGCCAGATGTATTTGTCGAGTAATTCAGCTACCATAGGTTTCGTATCCGGATTCAGGAAACAGGAACAGGGTCATTCAGGAAGGTCTCCCGGATGCGAGGATGATGGAAATGACGATAAGAGGAAGATAATCCCTGAGGGATATGCGCATGATTTCGAGGACATGCTGTATTTCCCTTTTCACCTTGCGCGGGCTTACACCGTATTTTGCGGCTATTTCATTGTATGTCAGGTCTTCGAACCTGCTGGAGAAAAATATCCTGCGTGTAGACTCGGGCATTTCATCCATCATTTTCTTGAAAATCGCGGCGATGTCGGAACGGAAAATAATCCCGAATTCGTTTTTCCCGAGTACTCCGATTTCAGCCATTACGGCTCTGTAGGAATCGCTGTGCATCTGCTGCTGGATGCGCATCCTCGTGGACTTGTCCCGCAGATAGTTGAGGCACTTGTTCTTGACCGACTGGAGGATGTAGGCTTCGGGAACCGTGGTTATCTCGATTCTGTCCCGCATGTCCCAGAAATTGGTGAAACACTCCGACACTATGTCTTCGGCAGCGACTTCGTCTCTGAGATAAGACATTGCTATAGAGACGAATTTGTCTCTATAGCGCAGGAAAAGCTGGCCGAACTCCTGGGCGGAGATGTTTTTTTCTGTCATAACCGGACTTTATCTAATCTCGCGGGTCAAAGATGGCAATAATTTTCTATCTATCGAAAAATTTCCTGATACTTCGTTAAAAAAAACAGTTTCAGGGGGTTCGGCTTGTTTTCTGGCGTGTTATGTCCCGGCAGGCAAGAGTATGGAACTGACGCTGGAGGACGGCTCGCGTCTCTGGCTGAATTCCGGGACCGAACTGGAGTATCCGGCAGTCTTTTCGAGGAAATCGAGGGAGTGGTGCTGCACAGCGGTGAAGTGATGTTCGACGTGGCGAATGACGGCAGGAGGCCGTTCAATGTGGAAACATACGCATCCACGATTTCCGTCCTCGGCACTAAGTTCAACGTGTCCGTCGACGAGGCCTCCGGGGAATTCTCCGCCGCGCTGCTGCGCGGTTCCCGGCAGAAATTGGTCTGCGGCCCCGGATGGTGTCCATATCTCCGTGCATCATAAGATACTCGAATTCGTGGCTTGCATCCCGGTATTGCTCCTTATGCAAATCGCTTTCCCCGAGCCATGTATCTATCCCTTTCTTTTCGGAACCGGTGCTCTGCCCTTTGAAGTATCTGAAAAGCTGTGTTTTTCTGATTTCGGTCATTACTTTTAGCTTGTGTTTATATAGTAAACGATTTCCTGTGACAAAACTTCCCTTAAATTTTCCGTTTTTTTGAAAATTTTCCATTCCTGCGAATAATGTATATTTTTGCAGGAACTTATTTGGATAATATTGTATGGCAGAATCAGGGTTGTCTTCCGATATCTTGGTCGGTCTCTATGCTGATCGCGACAGATTCATTGCCGTGGCTTTCCGTTATCTTCAGGATATGGAAAGGGCGAAAGACGTGTTTTCCGACTGTTATGCATAGATTTTTGAGAAGAAAGACGCTCTGAGCGGCGATTTGACAAAAATGAAAATTTACATGATGCAGTCCATCAAGCACCGCTGCTTTGATGAACTGAAGCGTGACACTGTCAGACAGAATACTTTAAAGAACCTGTACGACACGGATATCTCGCTCCTGTCGGAAGACAACGTATCGCAGCGCATCATTGAAAACGATTTCTATAAAATCATCAGGAATGCCGGCTTGAAGATGAAGAAGTTTACGATGGACATATACACATCCAGCCGTCTCGGAGACCTTTCCCACAAGGAAATAGCTGCGCTGTACAACATCAGCACGAACCGTGTGGCAAAGGAAATCACCAAGGCGAGCAAGATAATGGACACTATCATAAAAGATTATCTCCACGTTACAGTCGTCTTCATTCTGACCTCCATAGCCGCGGCAGCATGCTGCCCTGCTGCCCGGTATTTCAGGGAATTGTTTTTTCCGTGAAATAATTTTAATATTGCATTTTTGTACCAACTATATTAAGAACATGACACCGAAACTGATTGCAACCTCAGTCCTGACACTCTTTGCGGCGACATCTTGGGCCGCCATGGACCAGTGGCAGGATCCGCGCGTAAATGAGGTGAACCGCGCTCCGATGCACACATCCTATTTTGCCTATTCTTCTGCTGAAGAGGCTGATGCCGGAATCGTCGAAAACTCCGGAAACTATCTGTCGCTGAACGGGAAATGGAAATTCTTCTGGGTAAAGGATTCCGATCTCAGACCCGAGGAATTCTATGCCGTCGGCTATGACGACAAGGGCTGGGATCTGATACAGGTGCCGGGAATGTGGGAGCTGAACGGCTACGGAGACCCTATTTACGTGAATGTCGGATATCCGTGGAGAAGCCAGTTCGCGAACAACCCTCCTTATGTACCGGTGGAGAACAATCATGTCGGCTCCTACCGTCGTGAAATCGAGATTCCGGCGGACTGGAAGGGAAAGGATGTATTCGCGCATTTCGGTTCGGTGACATCGAACATGTATCTGTGGGTAAACGGCGAATTCGTCGGCTACAGCGAGGACAGCAAACTCGAAGCCGAGTTCGACATCACCCGCTGGCTGAAACCCGGAAAGAACCTTCTGGCATTCCAGGTTTTCCGCTGGTGCGACGGTACATATCTCGAAGACCAGGACTTTACCCGCCTGTCCGGAGTGGGCAGGGACTGCTATCTGTATGCACGGGAGAAGAACCGCATAAACGACATCCGGGTCATTCCCGATCTCGATGCCGCATACAGGAACGGCACTCTTTCCATAAACTACGATGTCCAGGGCGAATGCGACGTGGTCCTCAGCCTGAGGAATGCGGACGGTTTCGTGGTGGATGAAGGACATACTTCCGGGAAAGGCAGCCATTCAGTGCTTTTTGAAGTGGAAAATCCACACAAGTGGACAGCCGAGACCCCGTATCTCTACACTCTGGAAGCCGTCACCATGACAGGCGGCAAGGCGCTTGAAACCATCCGTGTAAACGTCGGGTTCCGCAAGATAGAAATCAGGAACGCGCAGGTTCTGGTGAACGGTCAGCCGGTTCTTTTCAAGGGAGCCAACCGCCACGAAATGGACCCTGACGGCGGCTATTGCGTGTCGTATCAGAGGATGCTGCAGGATGTAATGGTTATGAAACAGCTTAATATCAATGCAGTACGTACCTGCCACTATCCTGATGACAGCCGCTGGTACGATCTCTGCGACAGATACGGGCTGTATGTAGTGGCCGAGGCCAATATCGAATCGCACGGAATGGGCTATGAAGAGCAGACTCTCGCGAAGAACCCTCAATACGAAAAGGCCCATCTGGAGCGCAACCGGCGCAACGTGCAGCGGAATTTCAATCATCCGTCCATCATTTTCTGGTCTCTCGGGAACGAAGCCGGATTCGGCAGGAATTTCGAGAAATGCTACGACTGGATAAAGAAGGAGGATCCGTCCCGTCCGGTGCAGTTCGAGCAGGCCGGTCTGAATGAATATACGGATGTGTTCTGTCCCATGTACCATGATTACGCGAAGAATATAGAGTATTGCGAGAACAATCCTTCCAAACCTCTCATACAGTGCGAATATGCCCATGCCATGGGCAATTCCATGGGCGGATTCAAGGAATATTGGGACATAATCAGGAAATATCCCGAATATCAGGGAGGGTTCATCTGGGATTTCGTGGACCAGTCCCTGCACTGGAAAAATGCCGAAGGCGTGAGAATATACGGCTACGGCGGGGATTTCAACAGATATGATGCCACGGACAACAACTTCCACGACAACGGACTTATCAGTCCGGACCGCATTCCGAATCCTCACGCATACGAAGTCCGTCATATTTACCAGTCTGTATGGACATCGCTCGAAGATGCAGGAAAGAGGCTTTATTCAGTATATAACGAGAATTTCTTCACCTCTCTGTCGGATTACCGGCTGGAATGGGAACTGGTGGCTGACGGAGTGCCGCAGCAGTCCGGTGTACAGGATGACGTGGAGGCGGGACCTCAGGAAACCGTCCGTATTGTCCTGGATTATGATTCTTCCCTGACGGATGACGGCAGGGAGTGGTTTATGAACGTCAGGTGGAAACTCAAGAAGGGAACACCGGTGTTGCCGGCAGGCTATACGGTGGCTTACAATCAGATAGCCCTGGCGGATTATGATTATCCGGAACTTGTGCCTGTCAATGACTGCAGCGGCGGCATTGCTCTGAAAGAGCCTGAAATCAGGGATAACGACCTGTTCTATATCATCGTCCGCGGAGAGGATTTCACGGTGGATTTCAGCAGGGAGACAGGCTTCATCACATATTACGAGTATGAAGGGAAGAATATGCTGGAAGATGATACTGACATAAGGCCTAATTTCTGGCGGGCCCCGACTGACAACGACTACGGTGCCGGACTGCAGAAGAAACTGGCCGTCTGGAAGAATCCGGGCTACAGGCTCAGGACTCTCAAGGCTGAAATGCAGGACGGTCTGGCTGTCGTAAAAGCGGCGTATTATATCCCTGAGACCCAGACTTCACTGACCATGACCTATACGATAAACAACAGGGGAGCCATAAAGGTGGATCAGCAGATGAAGGCCGGTCCGTCCACTGAGGTTCCTGAGCTGTTCCGTTTCGGTGTGAGATTCCGGATGCCGAAGGAGTATTCTACAGTGGAGTATTACGGCAGGGGACCGATAGAAAACTATGCCGACAGGAAGACCTGCACTCCGGTGGGACTTTACCGTCAGGCTGTATCCGAACAGTTCTATCCGTATATCCGTCCGCAGGAGACCGGGACGAGGTCCGACCTGCGCTGGTGGCAGCTTTTGGACTGGAGCTGCAGCGGGCTGAAAATATACAGCGACGGTCCGTTCAGCGCCTCCGCCCTGAATTACAGCATCGAGTCGCTGGATGACGGGGTGCAGAAGGATCAGAGGCATTTCCCGGAGGTGCCGGAGTCCGATTTCACTGAAGTCTGCGTGGACAAGGTCCAGATGGGGCTCGGGTGCGTGGACAGCTGGAGTGCCATGCCGAGAGACGAGTACAGGCTGAAGTACGGCGATTACGGATTTACATTCGTCATAGCTCCGGTAAAGCATGCGTATGATCCGGTCACGGTGGCGGAATTCTGAACTGAGCCGGCCCGTGTGATTTAACGTGCGCTTGTGGCTGATGGAGCAGTATATAGAGATTTTCACTTTAGTTACAGGGCTGGTTTATCTGGCCCTGGAAATTTCCCAGAAGAACGCGATGTGGATAGTGGGCACCGTTACGAGTGCCGCGGCTGTCTATATGTTCGCCGCAAACGGGCTTTATGCCTCCATGGCGCTGAACATCTATTATTGCGGGATTTCCGTTCTCGGGTATATCAGATGGCAGATGGACAGAAAGGTCTTGCTCGCCGGCGGCGGGGATTCCGGCACAGGTCAGGGCGAAGACGCCGCCTCACCTGAGGACAACGGGAGCGGGAAGATACACCTGAACCGCCTTTCCACCGGAACCGTGCTCTGGAGTGCGCTTGTAACCATGGTCTCGACTGTCCTGCTTGCCTGGGTCCTGCGAAAGACTGGGGATGGAATGCCTTTGCTCGACGCGTCCATAGCCATTCTGAATGCCGTGGCGACATACTGGCTGAGCAAGTCGTATTTCCAGCAGTGGTATATCCTGATTTTCGTGAACATACTCTCTGTTTTCCTGTGCTTTTCCCAGGACCTGTACTGGATGACGGCCCAATACGCCTTTTATACGGTATCTTCCGTCTTCGGCGTCATCTACTGGCGCCGCCGCGGGGTGTATGTCGCCTGACAGACGGCATTTCAGTGCGATTTTGACGAGATTTAGAATTTTTTCCATTTAAATCAATATCTTTGTAAGGATATAGTACGAAAGAAGAAAATATGTTTTCTGAGGAAACGATACAAAATGTTTGGAACAAGGCCTCTGTTGTGGACGGATTCGACAGTGCCGCTATCAGAAAGGATTCCTGCGGAGCATGGATTATAAGAAATCATTACGGCCAGCGGGATTCCGATTATGGCTGGGAGATAGATCACGTTTTCCCGGAAGCGCTTGGGGGCGGGGACGACATAATCAATCTCAGGGCAATGCAGTGGGAAAACAATATGGCAAAGGGCGATGATTACCCGTCTTATATCTCCGCTGTCCAGGCAGAAGGAAACAAAAACGTCCACAAGAAAGTCCAATATACTGTCAATGATGAACTTCAATCCAGGCTTGCGTCCAGATACCCTAAAAGATAACAGCTATGCACATTCTAACCCTTGACGTCCATAATCTTTTCGGTATTTACAACTATTCATTCAATTTTCTGCCCGGGGATTCCGGATTGACCATTCTTACCGGACCGAATGGTTATGGAAAGACTACCATTCTGAAGATTATAAGCAGTCTGAATGTTGCCGACCTGTATTATTTTTATACATTGAAATTCGACAGCATCGGAGTCCGTTTCAATGACGATTCGGTGCTTGTCATCAAATCCGAATTTCCCGAAACGAAAAATTCAGGAAATGTCCCTGATGAACTTATGGATATAAAGGCATCGACAGAAAAACAGGTCTCTTTTACCTGGTCAAAGAAAGATGCCGTGATAGCTTCATTCCGATATGAACCTCGCGAAATAGAAAAAGTCAGAAAAGAAATACTGCCGGAAAGAACATTGGGGTTCAGAGGTTTCATTTATTACGAAAGCGAAGATAAAGACAGGAATAAAGTTCTCTTTACGAAAGAATTCAACTATAGATTGGCGGGAATACAAGGGCAGGACGGTTTTATGATGCAGCTTGAACAACTCAGGTCCAAGTTTATTCCGGCCAACAGAATTTATCCCGCCGGAGAAAACAGCGGTGTACAGCTTCCTATAGAAAGAATTCAGGACAGTATCAGAGGTAAATTGAATGAAATCAGGGATATTTACAACAGAGAATCCACATCGGATGATGCCAGATTTGTCAGCGAACTTCTTATGGCAAAGGAATCGGAGACCATTTCGCGTGAGAGTTACGAAGAGTTGAGCGGCAGGCTGCAAAGGAATGTCGAACTTTTTTCCGAATATCTTTCGATAAGGATTGACATACCGGCTTTCAATGAATCGAAAAAAGATATTCTCGGCTACTATATAAACAGGATAGACAGAAAACTGGAAAAGTGTTCGGATCTGATGAGGCGTATCAAACTTTTCGATGATATGCTACAGGAGAAAAAATTTGCCGACAAGTCTGTTACATATACTCCTCAGCAGGGAATACGGGTCAAGTCGGATTCCGGAGATTTTGTGGACGTGGACAAACTGTCCAGCGGAGAGCAGAATGAGATTGTTATGCTTTACGATATGATTTTCGATCTTCCGGATAATTCTGTCCTGTTGGTAGATGAACCGGAAAATTCGCTTCATGTTGCCTGGCAGAATATGGTCGTCAGTGATTTACGGCGTATTGCCGAGGAAAAGCATCTGCAGGTAGTGATTGCAACGCATTCTCCTACCATTGTCAGATATGGAAAAGAATTTGCGCGGGATTTATATTATATGCAGAAATCAGAGGAAAGTGAGTCGTAGGAGAGTCGTGATATGGAGAGTAGTGTGCTGGATATGACTGAACCAGCGGATTTCGTAGAAGAAATCCGTTTGAATCTGCACAATGACATTAACGGAGGCGAGATTATCATTTTGGTGGAAGGCGATGATGATATCAGATCATACCGCAAGTTTTTCGATTCGGAGAATGTCGGACTGCAGCCGGTGAACAACTGTTACAAATTAGTGGTGACGATGTCCCTGATATGTGCCGATGATATGCTCAAGGACTGTGTGATAGCCATAAAGGATGCAGACTTCGATCATCTTATGTCTGTGTCATATCCCGACTGTCCCAATATGTTTCTGACGGATACTCACGATGTCGAAACCCTGATGATGACCGGGAGCTGCTGTCTGAATATATGCACCGAGACAATGCTGCCGGAAAAATATGATTTGGGCGAAGATGTGGCTCGCGCCATTACCAACTTTTCGTATCTGAAGTATTATAATGTAAAGGAAATAGTATCCAAAGGTTGTAGCGGCCTCATCTTTAACGGTATTAGAATAGGAAATTTATATGACGGAGTAAATAGTGTTACCGTTGACACTGCCTGGGATAAGGTAAATAACCATGGAGGCAATTCTTCAAAAGGTGTAATGCCTACAAAGAAAGAATTTTCCGGATTTATCGCTGCGAATTATGCTGCTGATTTGATGAACCTGACTAACGGGCATGATATGATAGATGGAATAGTCAAAAGGATTCATACTTTGAATCCGGCTATGCGCAAGTATGGAAGTCACGATATAGAACAGATTGTCCGGTCATCATATAATTTTTCTGATTTTCAAAAGACGAAGTTGTATTTTTCCATCACATCCTGGGCGGATGCCAGGGGGCTGGATTTGTGGAGAAAGCAGTGACACCGGAATTTGCGTAAAAATATAAGGGGCTGTGTCAAAATGATAAATTTTGCGCAGCCCCTTCAGTTGTGTCGGCATTGATAAAATGCAAGGCATTGAGGGGCGGGCGTCAGAAGTTTACTTTTCGTAAAAGACTTGGCCCGAATCCCGATAATAACGCTGCAGTTTGAGATTATGACACACCGCCCGGAATTTCAAAGTGAGCGGATTTTGAATTAATACACATCCAGTGTTCCTGCATATGAAAAATTAATCGTACTTCCGTCTTCGGATGTTACAGTACCTGAAATTGATATTTCATTGTCACTGATACTGTTGACGTTAAAACTTCCGCCATTCAAGTTGACGTATCCGAAGGTCGACCATTGCGAGAACGTATTGGGTGAGTTGTCTTTACTGAAAGTATAGGAACCTGCAGTAACATTGCCGCCTGAGGTGAAGATATCGAAATTCAAGTATGATTCCGAAGTGACCATAAGATACAATGCATAATTGCCGGTACCATATTCTTGTATTAATGCTGATGTTGGCTCAAAGTTTATCTCTCCTCCTCCTGAAACTTCTTTTTTACCTTCCTGTGTTACTGTATACTTTTGGGTCAGGACGGTATTGTCGCTACAGGTATATGAGAAGACTATATCTGCTGTTCGTGACTCTGTGGATGTATTCTCGTCGCATCTGTATGAGAAATACAGTTCATCGTAATTGAAATCGTAGTCATAAATTATCAGCCAGTCAGCCGTGGATTCTACCTCGTAGGCGCTATAATCAAGGTCATCCGGGCCGACTCCGCTTATCATAAAGTTGAATTGATAAGTATCGGTGTCATTTGCAGGAATAGTATTGTTCAGAGAACTTTCGAAAATGAACTCATGATTGACAGTACTTCCCTCGCCTTTGGCTTGTATGACTTTAACTGTTTCAGTAACAGTTTTTTCTGTACCATCAGTATAAGTGTATGTCAGCGTAATAGTGCCTTCTCGAGATTCAGCGCCGGTATTTTCATTAACATTGAATGTCAGATATACTGAATTGGAGGTTTCTGACGTTGTACCGTTGAAGTAGTTTATCTTGATCCAGTTTACATCAGCTTTGGCTGAAAGTACACCACCTTCAATAACAGGTTCTATAACGGCATTGATAGAATAACTGTCATACTCACCTGGTTTAGCAATCGTATTGATGGTTTTTTCACTTACCGTGATTTCAGGCTCTGCGCCGCCGACCTTCGGTTCCTGGTTGATGGTGATGGAAGCGGAGGCGGTGAGACCGTCATTTTCATAGTTGAGGGTAATGACGGCACTCCGGGCTTCTCCGGTAGTATTGGCCGTAGTGTTGAATGACAGATATCCGACCATGTCATTGTCGTTGATGGTTATCCAGTCCTGGCTGTCTCCGGAATAGTCAACGGAGAAGGTTACGGCGTCATTGTCATAGGACTGGTTTCCGGAAGTCTTGTACTGGACTCCGCAGGCGCCGCCTTCAGCCGGGGCTGAATATGATGTTATCACTTCCGAACTCATTTCCCTGACGAAGACGAACTCCAGCCCGCCTGCTTCCTGGGTGAAATCGATGACGCTTTTCTTCACGTCTTCCTCATTTTCTCCGTATTTGTAGGTGAGGGTGATGTGCGCAGTCCTCTCGTCGGAAGTCTCATTGGCTGTCACGCTGTATTTTATGGTACCGGAAAGGATTGGCGTACCGCTGTCAGAAGTGTAGGACTCTCCTTCCACCCATTCAGCCGTAAGCCATGGGTCTTCAGGGTCGATGGCGGGATCGGCAAATCCGTCAGTGCTCACTGTAACCGTGGCTCCTTCGACTGGATTATAGATTTCCACGTCTATGGTTGCGTTTTCGGCTGCCGCAGCCTTGGCTGTTTCCTGAGAAACCGTGCTCAATACAGGTTCCGGAGCCGCTTCAGCCTGAGTCTGGGATACTTCGATTTCATCTGAAACGGTCTTGCCGTCACCGTAGGTGTATATGACCGTAATGACGGCAGTCCTTCCGGCTTCCGTATTCTCGTAATAGCCGATGCCGAAAGTGATTTTCCCTGCCGAGGCCTGTTCGTCATCGATGGAAATCCACTCCGTTTCCGTGCCGTTATATGTGACGTCGCAGGTAACAGTGGCTCCCTCCACTTCATTTTCGACAGTGTATTCGAAATAGTAGTCACTGCCGCCGGCCGCTTCTGCAGTCACCGGACTATCGGTGGTAATGGTGATAATCGGATCCGGTGCTGCCGGTCCTTCTTCCTCGGTACAGCCCGGGAAAGAGAAAACAGCTGAGGCGAACAACAGCGCCATAGCTGAAAAACTGCAATGTTTTTTCATGATATTAATTTTTAGTTAAACAAAAAGTTTCAGAAAACCCTGTCGGAAATCATCTTCCCGAGATAGTTTATGTACAGGTTCAGACCGTCCGGCATAATCAGGCTGGCCTGTACGATGAACGTGTCGTCGCCCAGCGATGTGATGCAGAAAAAACTGCCTTCAAGCAATGCGTTGTATTCGGAGTACTCCCTGTCCAGATCCGAGTAGCGGAATACATAGTCGTAACCGTGGGACATATTGTCCATGGAGTGTTCCTGCCCGTCGGCCCAGTCGGAGTGGACCCCGAACACGAAGTACGTTTCCTTCTCGTCATCGGGGGCTTCGCAGGAAAAATAGAACATGGTATAGGAATCCTCGGCAGAATATGCCGCCGTATACAGCGTTCTGGTCTCCCCGTTGAAGACGAAGGTTCCTACCGGTTCGGCCGGCCCTGTCTTTCCATCGTCACTGCCCTTGTCCTTTGTACAGCTTACTGTCGCGAATACGGCTGCCGCCAGTGCTGCGCCGGCCAGTATCCTGAAAATCCTTTCTTTCATATCTGTCCCTCCTCTATAATCGTTACCGGACCTGCATAATGTCCTTCCAGGGTGTCCGTACCGTCAGAAAGGTTGTAGAAATCCACGGATATGGTATTCCCGTCGATGACTGCCTCCAAAGTCCCGGTAGAGGAGTCTTCGCTGTCCAGCACGGACGACCATACCGTATCTCCGTATTCCACATAGAAGCCTTCGCCCCTGTGCTGGGAGAATCCGTAGATATCTCCGTCGAAGCAGTAGTCCCAGGCCGAGATATGTACGAAATTCCCGTTCATCTGCTCTATGCCGGTACATCCCGGGACAGGGGAGAGGTACAGTTCCCAGGTCCCGTCGATACTTCCGTTCCTGTCTAAAACTGCCGACATTATGGCGACGGGCGAACCGCCGCTGAAAGTGAATTCATTGGCCGCAGGCCCCGGACTTTCCATTACCGATTTTGCAGGGCCGTCGTATCTGACGGAAATGGCCGTGCCCGGCAGGACGGCATCCACGGATACGCCATAGCCGCCTTCCCCGTTTTCCGAAACTGTGAATGTCCCGCTGGCGAAAACGGAGAGTTCCTCGGATGAAGCAGTCTTCGCGGTGTTGCTGAAATTGTCGTAATATCCTATTTCATATCTGTTTTCAGAAGACGAGATGTTTATTTCCCTGCCCAGACAGTCTTTGTCTATGGTTATTCCGACATAACTGCGGGCTTCTCCGATTTCCTCGAAGTAGTCGATGGCTGCCGAAGTCAGGTAAATGCTGAATGTCCCGTCAGTGTCGGTGTCATCGCAGAATACGGCCCTGACGGGGCTGACTTCATTGTTTATGGTAATATGGTTTTCATAGATTTCCACTTCTTCTTCCGTGCTGACCTCGGCATCTACGTACAGTTCTTCACCCGTGGTAAACAGCAGGTTAAGAGTGACCCTGCAGGTTGACGCATCGGAATCGAAGCTGATACGGTACGTCCCGGAAAGCAGGGATTCCGTATAGGTCTCGCCGTCCCAGGTAAATGCGTTACCGGTGTCGGCATTGTAACCTCCGATTTCGAAATCCTGGTCTATCCCGAATTCGACATCCAGTGCGTATGACGTGTTGAACATTATCCAGATATAGCTTGCTTGGCTGCCGTTTACCAGTTCTTCATAGGAGGAGACGTCCCCTGACGGGGTGACGCAGATAATCGCGTAGTCATCGCCTGCCGGTTCGAAGAATGTCCCGGCTATGTCCGTGCGTACTCCTTCGAATTCGATGTATTGCCCGGCCTTGTCCGTATCTCCGCCGTCGCTGCCTTTACCTCCGTTTTTCTCGCATGAGCAGAGGAAGACGGCCACGACAGCCAGAATGCTCAGAAAATATGCTGTGCCTTTCATGATGGTGTTGTCAGTTGTAGTCTCTGTTTACGCTCGGTATAGGTTCCGTGCTTTGCCAGCGGCAGGTTATGGTGTGTGCCGGCTCGCTGCAGTCCGTAAGGTTTATCACGATGTCGTGGGCGTCTCCGTCACGGGTGACGTTGATGCTGCCTCCGGTAATCCTGGCATAATTCACCCAGGTGCCTTCGGTCATTTCCTGATACCAGCTTCCGGTGTTGAACGTGAATTTGTCCGGATAGCCCTGAATGATTCTGAACGGCAGAATGTCGGTACTCAGAATACCTCCGTTGCCTGCGTCCGGAGCCATGGTATATTCACCCTGAGGCAGACCGTCTTCGACATCAGTGCTTTTGCTTACGAAAAGTTCTATCCGGAGCAGTTTTCCCGTTCCGGAAGCCCATTCCGAAGTAAGGTCCACACCGTCTTCAGCCAGGTAGAGCAGGAATTTCCTGTACGGCTCCTTCAGGTCGACAGGTTCTCCGTAACTTGCTCCGTAATCCACGAGCTGTGCCCGGGTCAGAGTGGTCAGTTCCAGGTTAGAAGTCAGATTCGAGTTGGGGATGTCTTCCCCTGAACCGCTGCTTCTGTCTACCGGGTCGAGGGCGCCGCGGTAATACACGTAGTGTTTCATGTATCTGTGATCCACGAATATCGCGCTCACCGTCCAGGTGCCGTCACCGTTGTCTTCGATGGAAAAATCGCCTTCCATGATATATTTCGGCTCGAAATCCGTTTCGCCTTCGGCAATATCTCCGAAAAATGTATCCATCGGCATCGTAACCGCCCCTCCAGGCATATCTACCGAGTTTTCGCTTCCCGGTACGAACGTTCCGGCTGAAAAGTCTCCGGTATTCGACTGTTCGGTGTATGTACCGACGATATTGCCGGTATCCGGAGTCTGGTCAGAGGCTCTGGAGGCGTTGAAACTGATGCTTATCATCTGGCCCGGTCCGATGGGATAACCGCCGGTCACTTCCATATCGGTGTACAGGGTCAGGGTCCACCAGTCCGAACCTATTTCCTCGTCGCCTCCGTAATACACGAGACTGGCTTCCGAATATTCCGGACTCCTTTCCTGAATGACGGACACTTCGCCGCTGTCATCATTCTTTTCGGCGTTCTGAGGTTCGCAGGCGACTGCCGCAATGGCGAGAAATGCCGATGCTGTCTTGAAAAATCTGTTCATAAACGATAGTTTTTGTGCGTTTCAGATAGGTTTGTCAAAGGATCGGCGTCACAGGAAAGCCTGCGGCCGATTTGGTCTCGGTATAGTCTACGGCCTTTTCCCTGACGGAATCGGGGACTTCGGCCCTGACATATACGCATACCTCGTTTCCCGAGGTCAATGTGAGAGTCTCTCCTTCATTTTCCAATGCCGCCTGATACTCTGTCCTCCACGGTTTCCCGTCGGAGTATTTTCCGGAAACGGTCTTTCCCTTCATTTCCCAGGTCCCGAAGTATCTGATGAAAATTCCGCCTCCTTTCCGTCTCTGGAAAGTCTCGAATGCTGCATCGGATGAAAAAGTTATGAAGATGTCCACGGCTTCGTCATCGAAAAGCCCGTCGGTGGGTATTCCGCCCACCGAATCGAGCTTCCATTCGCCGGAAATGTCGACGAGTGCCGGTTCATCGCCCTTTTCACAGGACAGGAATGAGAACAGGCAGGCGAAGCACAGTATGGCTTGAAATACTTTTCCCATCTTATCTTGCGGTCTTGAATGATACGGTGTTCCTGTCCGTCCTGAACCCGCGGATGGCAGGCAGGCTCCTGTATCCGGCGCTGCCGGATACGGCGGCTTTCGCCTTCTCTTCCTGAACCGGGGTCATCGTGAACGGGAAAGCCGGTGTCGGAACATCGGAACCAGACATAGACTGCCCGTTGGAGAACAGATATTTCATTCCGTTGTATGTCGCGGTCGAACCGTCTTCGAGTTCGATTTCCACTCCGGTCACTTCAGCCGTCGTGCCTTCTCCCGAGAACAGTCCGGTGGCAAGCGGACCGCCGTGGGCTGACGGTTTCGTAATGAAGCCGCCTTCCGCATCTTCGTCAGGGACTTTGATCTCGAATGTGCCGTAGATTCCGTAATACCCGTAGCCGAGTCCGGAGAAATTGCCTTCCATGATATCGTAGCCGTAGAACAGGAGCGCTTCCTGAGAACCCACGTAGAAAGCCGTAACAGGTGATTCGGACTGTGCGGCGTCATTGTCGTCTAAATATTCCGGCCATCCGCTGATGCTGTATATCCCGCCTTCGGCATCATCGATGCCGGTATCCACCTGCTGGTTGTCCTGATCGCCGACTACCGGACTGATGGTTATCATGGCAGTGACGCCCTCCTCGTCTTCGCAGAGCCAGGTGCCGAGCCATCTGTTGTATCCTTCGCTGCCTTCCGGTGCCGAAATGCTGAATTCAAACCTGGCGTACAGGCCCGTGTACTCTCCCTCGTCGGTCATACCTATGACCGTCAGGTAATAGTCTCCGGCTTCGAGGTAGTCGTATTCCACGTCAGAATCTCCCTGATAGAGGATTTCATCCCACGGCACCTCATTCATTCCGTAACTGTTCCTGAAGTCTTCCTCCACGTATGATATGGAGGTTTCGATAAATTCCCTCACGACCTCCGGATCCTTGTCCATATTCGGGAAGTTCTGCTCTACATCCGCCTTGTCCAGTACCATGGTGAAGAATTTTTCCTCGCCGGCGCCCGCGTCTTCCACCTTGAGCAGGTCGTATACGGTGAAATAGGCATCGAGATATCTGCCGTCGTATGTTATGCTCCAGTCCTCGTATTCTTCTATGGTTCCCAACTGCCTGGCAGT
>CALVBH010000067.1 GCA_944325765.1 uncultured Bacteroidales bacterium | reverse complement strand
ATTGACGTTACTCTTGTACTACTTGCTTGCTCATCCTTTTCAAACAACTGTGGAGATAGTCGGAGTCGAACCGACGACCCTCTGCTTGCAAAGCAGATGCTCTAGCCAACTGAGCTATACCCCCCCCCTATTTCTTTTGGGATGGCAAAGGTACGCTTTTTTTATTTATCTCCAAATCTTTTTTCCGAAATTTTTCGATTTCGTCCGGAGACTCCCCGTCCGGCAGATTTCCGGGATTGGTCCGGAAAGGGCAAATTATGGATTTTTTGAAAAATATTAAAGGGTTTCTGATTATTTATAGGTACATTTGATGCCGCTTGAATCAGAAAAAGACATTGTAAATGGACAGAAAGGTAATAATCATACCTACGTACAACGAAAAGGAAAACATAGAGAAAATCATACGTGCGATATTTTCTCTTGAAGGGGAATACCACGTCATCGTGATTGAGGACGGCTCGCCGGACGGAACGGGACAGATAGTCAGAAGGCTTCAGGACGAATTTCCTGACAGGCTGTTTATGATAGAGAGGGCCGGAAAGCAGGGACTCGGAACGGCATACATCGCCGGATTCAAATGGGCGATACGGCATGGCTACGACTATGTTTTCGAGATGGATGCCGATTTTTCGCACAATCCCGACGATGTGCCGAAACTCTACCGCGCCTGCGCCGAAGAAGGAGCCGACCTGGCGATAGGTTCCAGATATTGCAACGGTATCAGCGTCATCAACTGGCCGATCGGCAGGGTCATAATGTCGTACTACGCTTCCGTCTTCGTCCGCAAAGTCCTGAATATGAAAATATTCGATGCCACTGCGGGATTCAAGTGCTATAGAAGGAAGGTTCTGGAAACCATAGATCTGGACCATATCAGGATGAAAGGCTACGGATTCCAGATAGAAATGAAATACACAGCCTACAGACTCGGATTCAAAATCAGGGAAGTCCCGATCATATTCGTGGACCGGAAGGAAGGCTCGTCGAAAATGAGCAGCAGCATCTTCGGAGAAGCATTCTGGGGCGTTATCAGGATGAGGTTCAGAAAAATCAAGGGAAGAATCTGATGGCATATCTGTTATATAACGGAAGGACAGTCACTTCCGAAGGAATCAGGGACGAAGCAGTCGTCATCAGCGGTGAAAGAATCGAAGCCATAATTCCCAACGGCGATATAAGTCCGGATTCATACGCAGGTTTCAGGAAAATAGACCTGGAAGGCAAACTGATTTTCGCCGGCGGAATCGATGCGCATGTACATTTCAGGGAACCCGGACTCACACACAAAGCCGATATCGGGAGTGAATCGCTGGCGGCAGCTGCGGGTGGCGTAACGTCGTTCATCGACATGCCTAACACCAGTCCGGCCACGACATCCGCGAAAGCTCTTTCGGACAAACTGCATGCGGCGGAAAACCGCTCCTTCGCCAACTACGGCTTCCACATAGGAGCAACCAACGACAATTTTCAGGAAATCGAAGAAATCCTTTCAACGGGGAAAGACGGAATCGGAAGAAAAGACTTCGCCGGCATAAAAGTATTTATGGGTTCCTCTACCGGCAATATGCTCGTGAATGACGAGACATCCCTCGACCGGCTGTTTTCAATAAAGGATAAGGAAATACTCGTCCACTGCGAAGACGAGATGACCATAAAGGCCAATCTCGAAAAGGCCAGAGCCGTTTTCGGCGATGACATCCCGTTTGCCGAACACAGCCGCATAAGAAGCCGTGAAGCCTGCATCCTGTCATCAGGCAAGGCGTTGTCCAAAGCCGTAAAATACGGGACGAGGCTCCATCTGCTTCATATTTCGACGGCGGAAGAAATACGTATGGCGGAAAAGGCCAGGATGCTGAACCCTGCCATTACGACGGAAACCTCAGCCAACTACCTGTGGTTCAGCGATTCGGACTATGCTGAAAAGGGAAGCCGTATTAAATGCAATCCGTCCGTCAAGACTGCCGGCGACAGGAAAGCCCTGCGGGAAGCCCTGAAAGGCAATCTCATCGACACCATCGGTTCCGACCATGCCCCGCATCTTCCGGAAGAAAAGGACAGAAAATATCCGGAAGCTCCGTCCGGAATGCCGTCTATCCAGCAGACTCTCCCGGTACTGCTGACTGTCGCCATGGAGGAAAATATTCCGCTGTCCGTCATCGCATCGGCATTCTCTGAAAAGGCCGCGGAAATCTTCGGAATAAAGGAGCGTGGAAAACTGAAAGCCGGGAACTACGCGGACATCGCGATAGTGGATCCGGAAGCCCGCATTACCGTAGACCGCGACACGTCTCTGTACAAATGCGGCTGGAGTCCCTACGAAGGAGCGGAACTCCGCGGCAGGATAACCGACGTGTTCGTCAACGGTGTACACGTCATAAAGGCATTGCTGCCGACAGGATGTCCGGCAGCCGGAAAAAAGATTGTCTTCGAAAAATAAAAGGAGGGAAAAGGACCGAAACATGAGCGAATTGCACAGAAAAATAAAGAACACGAACCTGCTGACCTATCTCGTATCCGTATTTGCCATCATCCTGTGGGGGATTTCCTACATCTGGACAGACATGCTCATAGCGCTTGAGATTCCGGTATTTTATTTCGTATTCATAAGGATATTCCTCGCGGGCATCATCCTGTTCCTGCTGAACGCCACGAAAGGCCGGATAATGAGAATCCAGAGACAGGATCTTCCGAAATTCCTGCTTCTGGCCCTCTGCGAACCGTTCATATATTTTCTGTGCGAGACTTACGGATTGAAGGAAACAGGCTCCCCTACCCTCAGTGCCATGATTATAGCTACCATTCCAGTTTTTTCCGTCGGGGCCGGAGTCCTGTTTTTCAAGGAAAAGGTCAGCCTTCTGAACATCGCAGGAATCCTGCTCTCCATATTCGGCATCTGCCTGGTGGTTATGAGCAAGGACGAAATCGGACAGAACGTGATTCTGGGCATAATCCTGCTGCTTGTAGCCGTGCTGAGCGAAGTCGGCCACGCCTCGATAACGAAAAGCCTGTCATCCAGCTATACCAGCCAGACGATAGTGATGTACCAGTTCCTGATAGGTTCCGTCTACCTCCTTCCCCTGTTCATTTTCAAGGGGCTGGATGATTTTTCCATGCGTTATCTGTCGGCGGACGTGCTCTACCCGATACTATGCCTCGCCTTTCTCTGTTCCAGCATGGCATTTTCACTGTGGGTCAGCACAATAAAGAGACTCGGCGTGGCCAAGTCGGGCATTTTCTCCGCCCTGATACCTGTAGTGGCTGCCATCGTCGCCTGGATTCTCGGCCGTGAAAATCTGGACCTGAGACAGGTAGCTGGCATACTGGTATCAACCATAGGTGTCATAATGTCGCAGCAGCCGTCACGGCGTGCGGACAAGGCGTAGCCCTATTCTGTTTCTGTCGGTATCCACCGACAATATCTGCACCATTATATGCTGGTGGAGTTTCAGCACCTGGGAAGGGTCGGAAATCCGGCGCTTTCCTCCACCCATCTGCGAGACATGAATGAGGCCGTTCTGCTTTATGC
>CALVBH010000066.1 GCA_944325765.1 uncultured Bacteroidales bacterium | reverse complement strand
CCGGTCCGGAACGGTGGACAGACGAGAACAATCCTTGTCCGGACGGCTGGAGAGTGCCGACAAAGGACGAACTGGATGCCCTCGTAGGTACCAAGGCTACTGAAGTGAAGATTGGCTGGGTAGAGCCTGAGACGAGCGGATTCGAGATTCCGGGAGCCGTTCTTGGCCTCTCACGCGAAACCGGCAGGACTGCCACCGCAGCAGATATGAAAGGCGGTATTTTCCTGCCATGTGCGGGAAACCGTAACGGGGGCCACGGCAGATATCAGAATCCGCAGAATGCCACGATGACTACGGCTACGCGTTTGATATACCAGGGTAAGCAGTACAGATACCTGATGTATTGTTCATCGGACGATGCTTCAAGCAACGATGCCGTGCGCCTGCCGTCCGACAACTGGGGCTGGGACAGTTTCCGCACAGCATACCCTGTAAGGTGCATAAAGGATGACAGGGTTTCATACGGACCAGTGGATCTGCAGATCCCGGGCTATGATGAAGGTCAGACACATTAACTTTTAAGGGAAAATTATGAAAAAGACTATATTTTATCTGACGGCTGCCGCCGCAATGGCCGTTGCCTGTGATATGGAGAATGCCGGGACATACCGGCAGGAGACAGGCGTGCCGTTTTCTCTGGAGGCATCAATATCCTCCACAAAGACGACACTTGATACGGAAGGGTATAAAGTGTCCTGGGAAGATGACGATGCCCTTTCTGTCATCGCCGCATACAATGACGGTTCCTTCATACATTACAAGTTTGAAAAAGGGGAGGGAAACACCTTCTCCTGCCAGAAAGTGTCGGAGCCAGAAAACATAGCGGCGCTGAACGTGTTCTATCCATATGACGAGAACAATTACGCAATGGACGGAGACTACGGCCGTACCGGGCTGCCTTTCGGAGTCAACTGCGCCCAGACCGGTACAGGTGACGCCGGACATATCAACGGCGCTCTGTACGGTCATACCGATATGCCGGACGAAGGCACTCCTGAAATTTCCGTGGCCCACGCATCGGCCCTGTTCGAAGTGCAGGTGAAAAATTCAGGAGACACGGAAATAAACGTCACCGAGGTAAAACTTTCCAACAATGCAGGTAAGAATATGACAGGATGGTTCCAGATAAACCCTTCGGACGGCACACTTAAAGCCACCAACGCATACAAGGAAGCCACCCTGCCTGTAAGCGAAGGGACGGTAGGGGTCGGAGAAACCGGGCTTTTCTATATCACTACGGCTCCGTTCGACCTCCTGGCAGGTTCATCCCTCACTGTCACCGTTACAGCCAGCGGTGCCGACTATGTGTTCGAAAAGACTATGGAGTCCGATGAAGAAGGGACGTTTGCGCCAGGAACAGTGAATTTCCTTACGGCCGAAATCATCGACATACAGGAAGTGGACCCTGACCTTACTGTCGTGATATCGCCTTCATACCTTGCTCCGACGGCTGCGTCCGGCAAGTATGAGATACAGGTGACATCCACCGGGGACTGGCGGGTCATTCCTGACACAGGCATAGAAAGCTGGCTTTCAGTCGACAAGACAAGCGGTACCGGAGATGATATAGTCACAGTCACATTGTCCGGACTCTCCGGTGACAGCGATGTCAGGACAGGTACCGTCCTGTTCAGGGCGGGCATCAACGAGACTGTCCTGACCGTGCAGCACGGCTATGCGCAGCAGATAGGAGACCTCGTCTGGGCCAAGGCCAATGTCGGGGAGCCTGGGACCTTCGCTTCCGCACCTGACGATCCGGGGATGCTCTACCAGTACAATTCCCGCACAGGCTGGGAAAACCCGTATCCGGATACTTCTTCTCCACGTCCTTCCGACATGCCTGCGGATGACGGTACGACGACCGGTCCGGCTGTCTGGGCCGCTGAAAACGACCCTTGCCCTGAAGGCTGGAGAGTCCCTGCCGTGGATGAAGTGGCTGCACTTGTCGGCAGCGAATCGGCCAGGAATTACGGGTGGCTGGAAGCATCGTCCGGCGGTTTCTCCATCCCGGGCGCCGTCCTCGGCCTTCCGGAGGAAACGGCCAAGTCCGCAACACCTTCCAACATGCTCGGAGGCATTTTCCTCCCTTGTTCCGGAAACTTCCATTACAGGTCCGACAGGACATACCAGAATCCCGGACATGCTACCATGAACACGGCTACAGGCAAGACAGACGACAACGACGGGACTTTAAGGTACAGGTATGTAGTAAAGATAATGAGCGGTGCGGGAACTGTCCTGCCTCCGGGAAGCGACTGGAGCTGGGGAGAACTGTATGCCGCCTATTCGGTACGATGTGTGGCGGAAACGGAAGACTGAACGCTGAACACGGTAGAATGAATTAAAATCAAGATATCATGAACAAGACAACTATGAAAATGAGTGCGGAATATTCTGCACCGGAACTGAAACTGACTGAAATCGTCGTGGAAAAGGGATTTGCCGGAAGTCCCGGCAATATCGTTGACGGATTTGAATTGGATGCTCCGGGATACGGAGAAGGTGAAACGCTCTAAAAGAAAAAGAAATGAAAAAAACT